>JADFMW010000164.1 GCA_022563655.1 Pseudomonadota bacterium | reverse complement strand
ACGGCGGTGCGCCGGGCGGCGTCGCCGAGCGCCGCTTCGTGCTCGGTGGTCAGCCCGGTGGTGCCGACGACGTGGACACAGCCGGTCTCGGCCGCCAAGGCGGCATGGGCCGCCGTGGCCTCCGGGGTGGTGAACTCGAGCACCGCGTCGACGGCCGCGAACAGGGCGCGCGCATCCGAGCCCGCGGTCAGGCCGAGGGGGGCCAGGCCGGCGAGCGCGCCGATGTCCTCGCCGAGCGCCACGGCGCCGGGCGCCTCGATGCCGCCGGCGACCTCGCAGCCCGCCGTCTCGTGCGCCTCGCGCACCAGCATCCGCCCCATGCGCCCGGCGCAGCCGACGACGCCGATCTTCATGTCCGCCATGACGCGCGCCTTCGCTCCAAGGATATCCTGAGCGAACAAAAGTTATGGAGCGCCCTTGATACCATGCTTCCGGCCAGCCGTGAATTCCCACCCATGATATTGACTAAGCTAACGTATATGTTATCATACGATGATCAGGACCCGGGAGTACCGGACCGACGATGGCGTCAGCCCGTTTGCCAGATGGTTCGCCACCCTCAATAGCCAAGCCGCCTTGAAGGGACGAACTGCGATCGCCCGGATGGAAGCCGGCAACTTCTCGAATGCAAAGGGCGTGGGTGCGGGCGTTAATGAATGTCGGATCGACTTCGGCCCTGGCTACAGGGTGTATTTCGGCAGGTACGGCCGTCACCTCGTGATCCTTCTCGGCGGCGGCACCAGGAAACGCCAGCAGAAGGATATTGAAACTGCCCAGGGTTACTGGGCCGATTTTAGGGCGCGTAAGCGCCGGGAGATGTGACCATGGCTCTGACACGCGATTTCAGGGAGACCGTCATGGCGCGGGCACGACAGGACACCGAATTCCGGGAAGGACTGCTCACGGAAGCCGTAGAGTGCTTCCTTGCCGGCGACGTCGGCACCGGAAAAATTCTACTACGCGACTATATCAACGCCACGATTGGCTTCCAGGAACTTGGCCGCCTCACCAACAAGAAGGGCACTAGCCTCATGCGCATGCTCGGTCCCAAGGGCAACCCGGCGGCCCGCAACCTGTTTGACATCATCGCCCGCCTACAGGAGAACGAAGGCATCCATTTCAAGGTGCGCCCTGTGCGTTAACGGCGAGGACGCAGCCAGGCGTCTCGTGCGCCTCGCGCACGAGCATCCGCCCCATGCGCCCGGCGCAGCCGACGACGCCGATCTTCATCTCGGTCATAACCGCCTTTCGTCTAACGCCCGCGGTCGGGCCGCCCTAATCGCGCAGGTCCTCCCACAGGTCCTTGACCTTGGCGAAGAAGCCCGCCGATTGCGGGCTGGTCTCCTTGTTTCCCGCCCCCTCGAGCTCGCGCAACAGCTCCTTCTGCCGTTTGCTCAGGTTCACGGGCGTCTCGGTGATCGCCTGGATGTACATGTCGGCGCGCCCCGCGCCGCGCGTCGGCGCCATGCCCTTTGCCGCGCTGCACAGTGGGCGATTGGACTGCTACGCACGGCTTCTTACCTCTGCGCCGAAAAGGTCCTGCATCCACAGTCGCACAAGATTCATAGGCGTGACGATCATGAGACCCGGGAGGGTAGTGCCGTGATCCACCTGGTTTGGTACGTATGCTGAAACGAATCCGACCAGAAGGCCCGTCCGATCAAATGCGGGACCTCCACTAACGCCGTTGATTGCGACGCCGTCGACTAGGTAGATCGGAGGTTTCTCTCGGTACCCAGATACGACGCCCTGGAAGAAGCACAAGTTGGGATAGACCAAGCCGGGAAAGCCCAACCAACCGAGCTCAGCGCCACGAGGCAGCATGGTCTCAAGCGGAAGCGGGAGAAGCGTATCCGGACTGACAAGAGGTTCACGAGTAGGCACAAGTATCAGTGCAGTGTCGCACTCAGGCGGACCCACTGGGTAGATGGCTGCCGCCCCGTTAGTAAGAGTGCTTAGTAGAGTTCCATCGCGGCGAACTAGATCAAGGGACTCTTCGGTTTGCACTATGTCTCTGACAACGTGCCAAGCCGTTACCAACATCGAATGACGGCCACCGTCGCCAGGGCCTGTAACCGAAATGAGGAACGCCGTTCCCATCACGGTACCAGCGCGAACCTGGTACACGAGCGGTTCGATTATGGGGATCAGCTCCGGCCACGGACGCGGAGAGTGAGTTGTTAGCGGTTCTGGTGACGTCATGTCGGATGGTTCTCTACGAACACGCAATTACCGCTCCCGCATAACAGTGATTTTGCAGATTGTATAGCTACGAGAACAACAGCCTATCGTGATCTACCTGGGCGATTCAACAACGAGCAAAGATCGCGCGAACGCCTACCTCGAACGCTCTCGTCCTGGCACTAGGCGGAAGAAGACGGGTGTGCAGCCAAAGGTCCAATCTCACCCGGTCAGGGGACGTAACGCACCACCGCGAAGCCGACCAGCGTAAATGAGCATAGAACCTACTCCCTTAGGTCCTCCCACAGCTCCTTGACCTTGGCGATGAAGCCCGCCGATTGCGGGCTGGTCTCGCCGCCCGTGCGCTCGAACTCGCGCAACAGCTCCTTTTGCTTCTTGCTCAGGTTGACCGGGGTCTCGACGATCGCCTCGATGTACATGTCGCCGCGCCCGCGGCCGCGCATCGCCGCCATGCCCTTGTTCTTGAGGCGGAACTTGCGGCCCGATTGGACGCCGGCCGGGATGTTGACGCGCGCCCGCGCGCCGTCGATCGTCGGCACCTCGATGGCGCCGCCGAGGGTGGCCGTGGTCATTGGAATCGGCACCCGGCAGTGAATGTTGGCGCCGTCGCGCTGGAATATGCGGTGCGGCTTGATCGACAGGAAGATGTAGAGATCGCCCGGCGGGGCGCCGCGCAGGCCCGCCGTGCCCTCGCCGGCGAGGCGAATGCGCATGCCTTCCTCGACGCCGGCCGGGATACTGACCGCCAGCGACTTCTCGCGGTGCACGCGGCCGCTGCCCCGGCAGCTCTTGCACGGGTCGGTGATGACGCGCCCGGCGCCCTGGCAGGCGGGGCAGGTGCGCTGGACGGTGAAGAACCCTTGTTGGGCGCGCACCTTGCCGGCGCCGCCGCAGATGGTGCACGTGCTGGCGCGCGAGCCGCCGCCGGCGCCGCTGCCGCCGCAATCGTCGCACACCACCTCGGTCGGCACGCGCACCTTCGCGCGGTTGCCGTGGTACGCCTGCTCGAGCGTGATCTCCATGTTGTAGCGCAGGTCGGCCCCGCGCGAGGCGGTTGTGCGCCCGCCGCGGCGGCCGCCCATGAACTCGCCGAACAGGTCGTCGAAGACGTCGGCGAAGCTCGTGCTGAAGCTGAAGTCGAAGCCGCCGGGGCGGGTGCCGCCCTGTTCGAAGGCGGCGTGGCCGAAGCGGTTGTAGGCCGCCCGTTTTTCCTTGTCCTTGAGGACCTCGTAAGCCGCCGAGACCTCCTTGAACTGCTGCTCCGCCCGTTTTTGGCCCGGATTACGGTCGGGGTGACACTTCTTCGCCAGCGTGCGGTACGCCTTCTTGATCTCGTCCGCGCTGGCGTCGCGGCCGACGCCCAAGACCTCGTAGTAGTCGCGTTGGGCCATGCCTTGTCAAAGACCGGCCGCCCCGCTGGCGCGGGACGGCTCGGCTACATCCTCTCTCGAGACGTCTACCGCCGTCAGGCCTATCCCCGTCAGGCCGATTTACTCTTCTTGTCTTCGTCGACCTCCTCGAACTCCGCGTCGACCACCTTCTCGTCCGCTGCCTCGTCCGCCGCCTCGTCCGGCGCGGCGCCCTCGGCGGCGGCGTCACCCGCTTCCGTCGCCTCGTCCGCCTCGGCTTGGGCCTTGTACATCGCCTCGCCGAGCTTCATCGCCGACTGCGTGAGGGCATCGGTCTTGGCCTTGATCTCCTCGGTGTCTTCGCCTTCGATGACCTGGCGCAGGGCGGCGATGTCGTCCTCGATCGCCTTGCGCTCGTCCTCGCCGACCTTGTCGCCGTACTCCTTGAGGTTCTTCTCGGCGGCGTGGATCATGCTGTCGGCGTGGTTGCGGGCATCGACCAGCTCACGCTGCTTCTTGTCTTCGACGGCGTGCTCCTCGGCCTCCTTGACCATGCTCTCGATGTCTCCGTCCGACAGACCGCCCGATGCCTGGATGCGGACCTGCTGCTCCTTGCCGGTCGCCTTGTCCTTGGCCGAGACGTTGACGATGCCGTTGGCGTCGATGTCGAACGCCACCTCGATCTGGGGCACGCCGCGCGGCGCCGACGGGATGCCGAGCAGGCTGAACTGACCGAGCAGCTTGTTGTCGGCCGCCATCTCGCGCTCGCCTTGGAACACGCGGATGGTCACCGCGGTCTGGGTGTCCTCGGCGGTCGAGAATATCTGACTCTTGCGCGTGGGAATGGTGGTGTTGCGGTCGATCAGGCGGGTGAACACGCCGCCCAGCGTCTCGATCCCGAGGCTCAGCGGCGTCACGTCGAGCAACAGCACGTCATGGACCTCGCCCTTGAGCACCGCCGCCTGGATGGCGGCGCCGACGGCCACCACCTCGTCCGGGTTGACGCTTTTGTTCGGCTCGCGTCCGAAGAACGTCTTGACCGTCTCGATCACCTTGGGCATGCGGGTCATGCCGCCCACCAGGATGACCTCGTCGATCTCGCCGGCGCTGAGCCCGGCGTCCTTGAGCGCCTGCTTGCACGGCCCGATGGTGCGGTCGATGAGCTCGTCGACCAGCGCCTCGAGCTTGGCCCGGGTCAGCTTGATGGCGAGGTGCTTGGGGCCGCTCGCGTCGGCCGTGATGAACGGCAGGTTGATCTCGGTCTGGGTCGTGCTCGACAGCTCGACCTTGGCCTTCTCGGCGCCTTCCTTGAGGCGCTGCAGCGCGAGACGGTCCTCGCGCAGGTCGATGCCCTGCTCCTTCTTGAACTCGTCGGCGAGGTAGTCGATCACCCGCTTGTCGAAGTCCTCGCCGCCGAGGAAGGTGTCGCCGTTGGTGGCGCGGACCTCGAACACGCCATCGCCGATCTCGAGAATCGAGACGTCGAAGGTGCCGCCGCCGAGGTCGAAGACGGCGATCGTGCCGCTGCCTTTCTTCTCGAGACCATAGGCGAGCGCCGCCGCGGTCGGCTCGTTGATGATGCGCAATACCTCGAGGCCGGCGATGCGGCCGGCGTCCTTGGTCGCCTGGCGCTGCGAATCGTTGAAGTAGGCGGGAACGGTGATCACCGCCTCCTCCACCGTCTCGCCGAGATAGCTCTCGGCGGTTTCCTTCATCTTCTGCAGGATGAAGGCACTGATCTGGCTGGGGCTGTACTTCGTGCCCGCCGCCTCGACCCAGGCGTCGCCGTTATCGCCCTTGACGATCTTGTACGGCACCAGCCCCTTGTCTTTTTCGACCATGGGGTCGTCGTACCTGCGACCGATCAAGCGCTTGAGCGCGAACAGCGTGTTCTCGGGGTTGGTCACCGCCTGACGCTTGGCCGACTGGCCGACCAGGCGCTCGCCGGATTCGGTGAAGGCGACCATCGAAGGCGTGGTGCGCCCGCCCTCGGTGTTCTCGATCACCTTGGCGTCCTTGCCCTCCATGACGGCGACGCAGGAGTTGGTGGTGCCAAGGTCGATACCGATGACTTTGCTCATCTCTACCTCTTCGTTGCGGCGGGCTGATCCCGGCCCCTCTCGGGCGCCGACCGTCAGCCCCCATTGTCACTCAAGAAGGCATGGCGAAAAGACCATGGGCGACTGCCGGCTATATGGGAAGGCGCCGGCAACGGCGCAAGCCGGCGGAGTTCGGCCGAAGCCCGTGGACCAGTCGGTGGCGCGGCAAGCCAAGGACCGAGCTTGCGCGAATTTCAGTCCGCTAGATCGTTTTCCAGAATGTCGTCGACCGTGACTCGCAGTGCGCCGGAGATCCGACGCAAAAGTGCCGTCGAACCCGTCCGTCGGCGGGTTTCGATCTGCGAC
>JADFMW010000007.1 GCA_022563655.1 Pseudomonadota bacterium | reverse complement strand
ACGGCACCTCGACGCCGCTCGGCGACGGGGCCGAGGTCGTGGCGGTCAAGCGGCTGTTCGGCGACGCGGCCCATAAGCTGTCGATGTCGTCGACCAAATCCTCGATCGGCCACCTGCTCGGGGCCGCGGGCAGCGTCGAGGCGATCTTCTCGATACTGGCGATCGCCGATGACCTGGTGCCGCCGACGCTCAATCTCGACAACCCCTCGCCCGGCTGCGATCTCGACCTGGTTCCGCACGAATCCAAGCAGCGCCCGGTGCGCGTCGTGTTATCGAATTCCTTCGGCTTCGGCGGCACCAACGCGTCGCTGGTGTTCGCCCAGTTCACCTGACCCCGATGCGGCGTCTGGCTCGCCGCGTTCTGGTTGGGCTTGGCATCGTTGCCGCCTTGGGCGCGGCCGCCGTTCTGTGGGGCCGCGATGCGGTCGAGCGGCCCGGGCCGCTGGTCGCGGAAAAGACCGTCGTCTTGCCGCGCGGCATGGGGCTCGACGGCATCGCCCGTCGCCTCGCCGAGGCCGGCGTCATCGACCGCCCGTGGCTGTTTGCCTTGCGCGTCCGCTTCTCGGGCGCCGCCGGCAAGCTGCGTGCCGGGGAGTACGACTTTGCGCCCGGGATCAGCGCCGGTGGCGTGATGCAGCTCTTGTTCAGCGGCCGCACGGTGCAGCGTCGCCTCACCGTTCCCGAAGGCAAGACCACGCGCCAGGTCCTCGATCTCATCTCCGGCGCCGAGGGCCTTGTCGGCGAGTTCGACCAGTCGTTCGGCGAGGGCGCGCTGCTGCCCGAAACCTATTACTTCAGCTACGGCGACCGCCGCGCCGACGTGGCCGCGCGCATGGTGCAAGCGATGCGGTCGGTGCTCGGCGAGCTGTGGGCGGCGCGGGCCGCGGAGCTGCCGTTCGCGACGCCGCGCGAGGCGTTGATCCTCGCCTCGATCGTCGAGAAGGAAACGGCGCGCGATGACGAGCGCCGTCGCATTGCCGGGGTGTTCGTCAACCGGCTGCGCCGCGGTATGCACCTGCAGTCGGACCCTACCGTGGTCTACGCCATCACCGGCGGCAGGGGCGTGCTCGACCGGCCGCTCACCCGCGCCGACCTCGAAACGCCGAGCCCCTACAACACCTACTTGGTGCCCGGCTTGCCGCTGACGCCGATCGCCAACCCCGGGCGCGCCTCGATCGCCGCGGTGCTCGACCCGCTGATCGCCGACGACCTCTACTTCGTCGCCGACGGATCGGGCGGCCACGTCTTCGCCCGCACCCTCAGCGAGCACAACCGGAACGTCGCCCGCTGGCGCCGGCTCAAGCGCCGGCGCGAGGGCGCTGGCGGCACGGCCGAGTGATGCGGCGCCGGCGGCTCAGGTCTGTTTCGGTAGGTTGGTCTGTTCCGGCAGGCTGGACTTTTCGGGCAGGCGGGCGAACAGCGGGTCGGTGAGCGCCGGCGGCAGCGCCCCGAGGAACCACACCAGCGCGTACATCGGCCAGGGAAAGGCGATGCGCCCGTGGTTGCGGGCGAGCCGCCGCTTGATCAGCCCGGCCGCGGCCGCGGCGTCCATCAGCATCGGCATCGTGTAGGGGTTGACGGCGGTCATCGGCGTTCGCACGAACCCCGGGCAGATCACCGAGACCTCGATGCCGTCGCGCTTCAGCGCGCCGCGCAGCGCCTCGCCCCAGGTCTTCACCGCCGCCTTGCTGGCGCTGTAGGCGGGCGAGCCGGGCAGGCCGCGGAACGCGGCGAGCGAGCTCATCAGGGCGATCTGTCCGCGCCGGCGCGCCTGCATGCGCGGGACCACCGGCAAGACGGTGTTCATCGCGCCGTCGAGGTTGACCGCGAAGATACTCCGCACCTGCTCCTCGCCTTCGCCGCCGGCGGTGCCGCCCGAGATCCCGGCATTGGCGATCACCAGGTCGAGGGGGCCGCGCTCGTCGACCTCGACGATCCACCCGCCCAGCGCCCCGGCGTCGGCGACGTCGAGCGCGGCCGCCGTGACATCGGCGCCGTTGCCCCGGCAGCGCTCGGCGGTGGCCTCGAGGCGCGCCTCGTTACGACCCGTGAGGGCCAGCGCAACGCCGGGCGCGGCGTAGGCCGCGGCAAGCGCTGCGCCGAGCCCGCTGCTCGCGCCGGTGATCAGTATCGATCCGGGATCTTTCATTTCGCGTCGTCTCCCATTTCGTGTCGTCTCCGGGCCGGGTCATGCCGTGGGGGCGGGGTTGTTGGGCCTCCCGCCCGACTATATAGTGTTTGCGCCCGGATCGACGGGCCGAACCCGCTGTGTGCGACAGCTTGCGAGGAGTTCCGTGCCCGTTGCCAGCATGACCGGTTTCGCCCGTGGCACGGGCCGCGACGGGCAGCTCACCTGGACCTGGGAAGCGAAGAGCGTCAACGGCCGCGGTCTGGACATCCGCTGCCGCCTGCCTGCCGGCATGGACTCGATCGAGCCCGGCGCCCGGCGCGCCGTGGCCGAGCGGTTCCGGCGCGGCAGCCTTGTGCTGTCGCTGCAGACCGACCGGGCGCCAGGTGAATCGCGAGTGCGGGTCAACCGCGTCGCGCTCGATCAGCTCGTCGCCATCCTCGGGGAGCTGCGTCGAGAGGTCGATGCGGCGCCGCCGGCGATCGACGGGCTGCTCAACATTCGCGGCATCGTCGAGCTGGTCGACGAGGAGGAATCGCCCGAGGACCAGGACCGCCGCGCGGCAGCAATGCTCGCGAGCCTGGATGAGACCCTCGACGCGCTCCGCGCCGCGCGGCAGGAGGAGGGCGGGCGCATCGCCACGGTGTTAAGCGACCAGCTTGATACGATCGCCGGCCTGGCCGATGCCGCCGCGGACTGCGCGACGCTGCAGCCCGCTGCGCTGCGCCGCAGGCTCGAGGAGCAGGTTGCCGAGCTTCTCGACGCCGTGCCGCAGCTGACCGAAGAGCGTCTCAGCCAGGAGGTTGCGCTGCTGCTGGTCAAGGCCGACGTCCGCGAGGAGATCGACCGCGTGCGCGTTCACGTCGCCGCGGCGCGCGAGCTGCTCGCCCAGGGCGGTCCCTGCGGCCGGCGCCTCGACTTCCTGTGCCAGGAGTTCAACCGCGAGGCCAACACCCTGTGCTCGAAGGCCGCCGACGTCGAGCTGACGCGCATCGGTCTTGAGCTCAAGGCGGCGATCGACCAGTTTCGTGAGCAGACCCAGAACGTCGAGTAGGAGTTACGCCCGTGGCGAGTCCCGCGATTAGCCGCCGCGGCCTGATGCTGGTGCTGTCGTCGCCGTCGGGCGCCGGCAAGACCGTGATCGCCCGGGCGATACTCGACGCCGACGAGCAGGTGACGATGTCGGTGTCGGTGACGACCAGGCCGCCGCGCCCCGGCGAGGTCGACGGCGTCGATTACATCTTCGTCGAGGCCGACGCCTTTGCCCGCATGGTCGAGCGGGGCGACTTTCTCGAGCACGCGACCGTGTTCGCGAACGCCTACGGCACCCCGCGCGAGCCGGTCGAGGCGGCGCTCGGCGCCGGGCGCGACGTGCTGTTCGACGTCGACTGGCAGGGCGCCCGGAAACTCGCCGAGGCCGCCCCCGACGACGTGGTCGGCGTGTTCATCCTGCCGCCGTCGACCGCCGAGCTCGAACGGCGCCTCGAGAGCCGCGCCCAGGACCCCGCCGAGGAGGTCGCCCGGCGAATGGCGCGGGCGGCGGACGAGATCAGCCACTGGGACGAGTTTGGCTACGTCATCGTCAACCAAGACCTCGACGCCAGCATCGCCGGCGTGCGCGCGATCCTGCGCGCCGAGCGGCTGCGGCGCGGCCGCCAGGCGGGCCTCGCCGGCCTGGTCAAGTCGCTGTGCGAGGGGCGTTAGCCGACGCCTCGAGCGCCGCCGTGTAGGCCCGCGCCAGGGCGCAAAAGCCTTCGATGTCGATCTCTTCGGCCCGCGCCGTCGGCCGAATCCCGGCGGCGGCGAGCAGGCGCGCGGCGTCGGTGTCGAGGCGCTTGAGGCTCGAGCGCAGCATCTTGCGGCGCTGGCCGAAGGCGGTGGCGACGACGCGCTCCAACGACTTCGGCTCGGCCGGCGCCAGCGGGCGGGGGCGCGGCATGAACCGGACCAGGCTCGAGGTTACCTTCGGCGGCGGCACGAAGGCGCCGGGCGGTATGTCGAATAGACGGCGCGTTTCGCACAGCCATTGGGCGATGATCGACAGCCGGCCGTAGTCGCGGCTCCCCGGCGCGGCGGTGATCCTGAGCGCCACCTCCTTCTGAAACATCAACGTGAGGCTGGCGAAGGCGGCAACGTTGTCGAGCCACTTGAACAACAGGGGCGTGGCGATGTTGTAGGGCAGGTTGGCGATGATCGCGCGCGGCGGCGGCGCGAGGGTCGCGGCGTCGATCTCAAGGGCGTCCGCGGCGATCACGCGAAGCCGGCCGGGATAGGCCGCGGCGAGCTCGGCGAGGGCCTCGACACAGCGCGCATCCCGCTCGACGGCGACGACCTCGCGCGCGCCGCGGGCGAGCAGCGCCCGGCTCAGGCCGCCGGGACCGGAGCCGATCTCGATCACCGAGGTGCCGGCGAGGTCGCCGGCGGCCCGGGCGATGCGGTCGGTTAGCCTTGCATCGAGCAGGAAATGCTGGCCCAGCGACTTGCGGGCGCTCAGGCGGTAACGGGCGATGACCTCGCGCAGCGGCGGCAGGCGCGGCGCCGCCTCGGCGTCAGCCATCGAGCGCCCTTCGGCGCGCCATGTCGGCGGCCGTCGCCAGCGCCGCCAGGAGGCTGTCTTCGCGCGCCGCGCCGGTGCCGGCGATCCCGAGCGCCGTGCCGTGGTCGGGCGAGGTGCGCACGAACGGCAAACCAAGGGTGACGTTCACGCCCCGGTCGATGTCGATGGTCTTAAGCGGAATCAGCGCCTGGTCGTGATACATGCAGATCACCGCGTCGTAGGCTGAACGAGCGTGCTCGTGGAACAGGGTGTCGGCGGGCGCCGGGCCGGTGACGGCGATGCCGGCGGCTTCGAGCCTCTCGACCGCCGGGGCGATGATGTCGATCTCCTCGCGGCCGAGGCTGCCCTGCTCGCCGGCGTGCGGGTTGAGGCCGGCGACCGCCAGCTTGGGCGCGGCGATGCCGAACTCGCGCTCAAGCGCCGCCGCGGCGACCTCGCCGCAGTGCACGATGTTGTCGGTGCTCAGCGCGTCCACGGCGTCGCGCAGCGCAAGGTGCACCGTCACCGGCACCACGCGCAGGCTGCGGCAGACCAGCATCATGACCGGCCGCGCGCCCTCGCCGACGAGGGCGGCGAGGTGCTCGGTATGGCCCGGGTGCCGAAAGCCGGCGTCGTAGAGGCACTTTTTGTGGATCGGGTTGGTTACCACCGCCGCCGCGCGGCCGGCCCGCGCGAGCGCGACGGCGCGCTCGATGGCGGCGATCACCGTCGCGGAGTTGGCGGGGTCGGGCCGCCCCGGCGTCGCCGGCACCGGCAATGGCTCGGGCAACACCGGCAGCGCCTCGGGGAAGGCGGCGATCGCCTGCTCCGGCGCGTCGATCTCGGCCACGCGAAGGGTGGGCGCGATGCGGGCGGCGAGGCGGCGCAGCCGCTCCGGGTCGTCGATAACGAAAAACGGCGCAAGCCCTTCGCCGCGCCGCTGCCAAGCCTTGACGGTGATGTCGCCGCCAATGCCCGCCGGCTCACCCATCGTAAGGGCAAGCGGCAGGCGCGGCGGACGTCCGCTCATATGCGCGTATCCACGTACGCGATGCGGCGTAGATCCCGGAGGTAGCGGCGCGAAAGCAACTCGAACTTCTTACCCAGCAACCTTCTGCGGACTCTCTCGTGGTCGGGAAGATTGACCTTCGGCTCGACCCTGTCGCAGACCATGAGCAGCAACACGCCCAGCTTCGTCTGTGTCGGCGCGCTGATCGTGCCGACGGGCAGGTCGCGCACCATCCGACGCAGGTCCGGCGGCAAGTCTCCGAGGCGCACCGTGCCGAGATCGCCCGAGGTTGAGGGGTCGATTTCCGTGGCAACGCGGGTCATGTCGTCACAGTCCGTCACCGTTGACCGGATGGTCTCGGCCAGGGCGAGGTGGACCTGTGACTCCTCCTTGGGCGTGGTCGCGGATGCGGGCAGGATGATCTGCTTGAGTGCAACCTTGGTGTTGTCGGGGTTCGCCACCATGCGCAGGCGGCGCTCGCGCAGATACGCGATGAGGTAGCCGCCGTTGCTGGGGATCGGATCGGACACCTGACCCGGTGCGAGCGCATCGAGCGCCGCCGCCACCTCCGTGGTGAGCTGGTGTTGCTGCACCCATCCCATGTCGCCACCCCTTGCCGCCGTCGAACCGTCGGAGAACTGGCGCGCGAGGGTGGCGAAGTCGGTGCCCTCTTCTCGGATTTGCTTGACCAGCTGCATCGCGTTCTGCCTCATCACCGCGTCCTTGCTGGTGCTCTCGACCACCAAGAAAATCTCGGAGGCAAGGTATTCGGGCATGCCCTGGCTCGCCTTGATCCGTTTAAGCTCCTCATCCACCTCGTCGTCGCTGATGGTCATGGTCTGCCGCAGACGTTGGCTCACCAGCTTGGTCCAGGCGAGTTCGGAGCGTAATTGAGACTTTACCGTGGCAAGACTGATGTTGCGGGCCTTGAGAAACTCCTGGAAGGGAACGGCGGAGAATTTGTTGCGCTTTTCGATGTCGGCGACTTCCCGATCCAGCTCGTTCTCCGAGACCGAAATGTTGTAGCGTTTAGCCTCCTGCAGACGCAGCCGCTCGTCGATCAGGCGGCCCAGCACCTGCGGAGCAATTCGCTGCATGTCCGCGGACGAGCTCCGACGCCCGGATAACAACATGAGCAGCCGTAACCGCTGCTCGAGATCGAACGCGGAGATGACCTCGTCATTTACGACGGCGACGATACGCTCCACCTCTTGCACCGCCGCAGGCGCGGCGCCGGCGAGCGGGGCGGCGAACGCGGCCGCAAGCCCGAGGCGGCAAATGACGCGATGAACTCTCATGGTGCGATCCCCTGTCGGCCTCTTTTGTGTTTTTCACTCGGGCGCATTTTCCATTATAGCAAACTCGGCGTGAAAATCACGGCCTAACCGCGAAGGCGATGTGATGCTTGGTGCGTGGCGGCGGGCTGGCAGGTATGTGCCGCGGCCGGCTCGACGAGCGCCGCGCGCGCGTTCAACCGAGCTGCCTGAGTCTGACGGTGAACCTGACCGAGGTCCCCTCTCCGATGTCGCGCTCGGGCGTGATGAACCGGCGAGAGACCTCGACGCCGAAGAACAGACACTCGTCCTCATAGGCGATGCCGCCGCCGGCCCTGAGCGTGTTTCCGTTGGTGAGGTCGCGGCGGAAGCGGCCGGTCAGCGACCAGTTGGGGCCAAGCGCCGCGAAGCCCGAGACGTTGATCTCCTGGCGCTTGCCCACGTCCTCCTCGGCCGGGGCCTCGTCCAGCGAAAGGAACCCCAGTTTGACGCGCAGCCAGTCGGGGCCGGCCGTCAGGTCGACCTCGCTGCGGCGCACCGAAAGATCGTCCTGGCTGAGGCGAAACCGGTAGGAGAGGTCGAGATACTTCGACGGCGAAACGACGATCCGGCCGACGAAGTCGGACACGCGGCCCGCGAGCCCGCTGCTGGGCGAGAAGTCGTCGTCCCCGGTTGGGCGGATACTCTGCCCGATGAAGGCCGTCGTGCGGCCGCCGCTCGCACCGTAAACACCCACTCGTAAGCCGTAGCTCAAGCGTGGGCCGCCGTCGACCCTGTCCAAGCCGGGAAAACGGGTCAGGCTGAACAGGTTGGTGTCGTCGAACTCGAAGCCCTTGCTGTCCTCGTTGGGAATTTTATCCGGGTTGCCGCCGTAGGGGCTGAGGGCGAGCTGCGCCACCGGCTCGATCACCTGGCGCACGGTGCCGGTCTGCCGTACCCAGGGATAGCGCCAGTCGAGCGCGATCTGGGGGAAGATGCGCCCGGTCACGCCGCTAAACGAGCGCGGCGTGTCAGCCGTAGGATTGACGGTCACCTCGTCCACCCAGTAGAGGTCGCCGCGCAGGGTCGCGGACAGGGTATAGATGTCGCCCAACCGCCCCAGGTAAGGGAGCGACCATCCCCCGCTGATCGAGAATCGCCGGACGCTGGCGCCGGAGCCGACGACGGTGGGGCAAGGGGTCTTCTTGTCGACGACGCTGCCGGCGCTGTGCGTGAGCGCCATGACGTTGGCGTCGAGCGAAAAGCGGCCGCCGAGGGCGCCAGGTTCGCTCAGGTACTTGTACTCCGCGATGGGCAAGACGAGCGGCGTTTCGTCGGTGTCGTCGCAGGCCGCGAGGCCCTGGAAGGCGTAACCGTTGATCGCGGCGTAGCTGCCGCCGCGCGAGCCCTCGAGGTACAAGCGCGACGTCAGGGTGTCGGCCGAGCTGAAGCGGTATCGTTTGAGATAGGTGTCGTCGGACGCGCGCTCGGCCTGAAACCCCCAGCGCCAGGTGTCGCCGAGGTCGAACTGCCCAGAACCATCGATGTGGCCTCGGATGTCGCGACCATCAACGACGTCGCCTTCTTCGTTTCGACGCTCGGGCCTGGTGATGCTGCCGGCAAACTCGAACTTGCCCGTTTGCGTGCGCTGGCGGTACTCGCCGGTAAGAACAACCCCTTCGTCGGTGGTAAAGATCGGGGCGAACGTGGCGTCGCGGTGCGGCCCGAGATCGAAGTAATAAGGTGTCTGCATGGTCAGGCCCAATTGGCTGCTGCTGCCAATGATCGGGGCGAGAAACCCGCTACGCCGCTCTACCGTCGGATCCGGGTGAGTGAAATAGGGCGTGTAGGCGACGGGAATGCCGAAAAATTCGAGGACCGCGTCGCGGTATACGATGTTCTGCCGCTCTTGGTCGTGCACCACACGTTCCGCCTTGATCTGCCACAGCGGCGGTCGGTCGGGGTGTTCGGGGCACAGACGGCACGGCGAAAACACCGCCTTGGTCATCTCGGTACGAGTACCGTCGGTTCGCACCGCGCCGTTGGCGGCGAACCGCGACTCGTCGGCGAGGAGGATGCGGATGTCGCGGGCGATTCCGTTCTTCATCTGGTCGCGGAGCTCGAAATAGCTGGCGAACACGACATCGCCCGACGGCTCGAGCAGAGACACGTTGCCCGTGGCCGTCACCGCGTCGGTGAGCTGGTTATAGGTGAGCCTGTCGGCGAGCAGGATGCGCTCGCCCTGGGCGATCTCGACGTTGCCCGAGGCGACGATGAGGCCTTGGTCGCGGTCGTAGGTGAGCTCGTCGGCGCGCAGCACGACCGGAACCGGAACTTCAGGATCGAGTGGCTCGGTGGCGCTCGCGACCGACGCCGTCGCCGCATACAGCGCCAGCAGTCCGGCCGCCAGCCCTGTGCGCATCGCCGCTAGCCGTCCTCGAGGTGGAAGAGCATGGCGAGGCCGAGCAGGCTGAACACTCCGGCCGGCGACCAGGCGGCGAGCACCACCGGAATCTTCTCCGACAGGCCGAGGGCCAAGACGATGTCGGTCACGAAGTACAGCAGGAACCCCGCCAGCAGTCCGCCCAGGATCAACGGTGCGGTGCCGCCGCGCCGCGTCAGCCGGAGCGAGAACGTTGCGGCAATGAGCACCATCGCACAGTACAAAAGCGGAATAGAGAGGAGGGAATGCCAGTGCAGGCGATGCTTGAGGGCCGAAAACCCGGCCGATTCCAGCGTCTCGATGAAGCCCGGCAGATCCCAAAACGACATCGTCTCCGGCGGCGCGAAGCTCTCTTGGATCTGATCGAGCGTCAGCTTGGTTGCCAGCCGATACTGCGGGAAGAACTCGCTCGGCCGGTCGGGCGTGCTGACCAGGACGTCCTTGAGGTTCCAATAACCTTCCTCAAGCTTCGCCGTCTTGCCGTCGATGCGGCGGACGAAGCGGTCGACCCCCTGGTAGATAAAGATGATGACCTTGTGCAGCTCCATGTCCGGCTGGGAAAGGTACTGCGCGTGAACCACCGTTTGTCCATCCTCGCGGGCCTCGCGCAGCCACAGGCCTGACGACGAAACCGCGAGCAGGCTGGGCCGACCACGTAGGTACTTGTTGTTCATCTGCTCGTAGCGCCACGTCGTTGCCGAGGCGAGCGGGTTGAATGCCGTGACGGTTATGCCGCCTAGGGCAACCGCCAGCACCAGTCCCGGCAACAGGAATTGCCACACCGAGACGCCTGCGGCGCGCGCCACGACCAGTTCGTTCGTGCGAGTGAGCCGGGTCAGCGCCAGCATGCCCCCGAACAGCACCGCGAAGGGCATGATCTGTTGCACCATCTTGGGGATGTGCAGCAACGCCATCTGCAGCACGATGCTGAAGGACGCGGCCTCGTGGCCGGAAGCGCGGCGCAACAGCTCGACGATATCGATGAGGAAATACAGACCTAGCAGCACCCCCAGGACAAGCGCGATGCTGGTCAGGAAGTGCCGCGCGATGTACGTCGAGAGGATGGGCGAGAGTCGCATTACGGTTCGCGGCCCCTCGGCATCACGCGGCGCCGGCCTCGAAGCCGGCTGCGACCGTGTGGCGTCGGCGCAGCCGCGTGCGCGACAGGACGAACGCCGCGGCCGCCGATGCCACAATTAAGCTGAAGTAGAGCAGCGGGGTGAGCAGGGGCCGGTCGACAATCAGGTCTCCGAGCGCCAGCGCCAGCACCTGGAACACGACGACCGCGCCGGCGCCAAGCAGTATGCGCGGCACCCGACCCCGCTGGCTGTGCTTCCCCGCCAGCGTCGCGGCGAGCCCGATCAAGGCAAACACCATGGAGAACAGCGGCGCAACGAGTCGCTGGTGGCCTTCGGCACGCAACTCGGCAAGGTGCGTGATGTCGCGTTCGCTGTCTAGCGGGCCGAGCAGTTCGTGCAGGTAGCGCTCGCGCGGCTTGCGCCAGCGCGGCCCTTTGGCGCCCGCCAGATTCGATAGGTCGAAGATGTTGCGGTCGAAAGTGAGCAGGCGAAGCGAGCGGCCGTTCGCGTCCACCTCTTGCCGGTTGCCATTGATAAGCAGCAGGCGGGGGCCGTCGGGCGAGCGGACCAGCGCTCCGCGCTCGGCCATCATCGTGACCGGCGAGTTGGGGTCGCGATTGTCGTGAACCAGGATGCCCCTAAGCTCGCCGTTGGATTGGCTGGTGCGGACGTACACCGTGATCCCTTTGACGATTTTGTTGAATGTCCCCTCCCGCAGCAGGATCTGCGTGTAATCACCGCGGATGACGACGTAACGGTCGCGGAACTCGCGGAACCCCAGCGGCATGAAGTACAGCATGATGCTGTAACACACGAGCGTCACCACCCCGGCGAGGATCAGCGCCGGGCGGGCAAGCGCGATCTGGCTCAGCCCGGCGGCGCGCAGGACCACGAGCTCGCTGTCGATGGTAAGCCGGTGGTAGGTGTAGACGACGGCGCAGAACAGGGCAAAGGGCAGGATGACCGACAGGAACGTTGGCATCAACAACAGCGTGAAATGAAAGAACGTCCCGATCGAAAGCCCGCGGTTGACGATCAGATCGACGAAGCGCAACGAATGCGACAGCCACACCACGCCCGTGAGGGCGAAGGTAACGAACAGCATCGCCCCGACGAGTTCGCGCAAGATGTATTTGGTGATCCCCTGCATAGGCGAAGGACTGCTTGATATGCGCCGATTATAGTCGTTTTGCCGCCGACGGCCAGCGCAAAGCGTTGAGACCTGCCCGAAACCATAGCTCGACCGGGGAGCGAGGGGGTATTGGAGTCCTAGCAAAGCGCAGCGGTTTCTCCTTCCCGCGCCGCCCATGCCAGGCATGATAGCTACCTCGCCGCATAACCACGTCGCCGCGCGCGGTGCCGGGTCGTGGTGGCGGGGCCGGCTTGCGGTGCAACAAACGCCTTCCTTCGCCGCGGCATAGGCTACATATTGGAATCGCTTGGCGCGCCATGGAACCGGGCCGCGCCCGTTTATCAATCGACGACCCGTTCATCAATCGACGAATCGAGGAGTCCATGAAAATCACCTTCACCGCCAGATCCCCAGCCGAACCCGACGCGCTGGTCGTGGGCGCCTTCGCGGATCGGGTACTGAGCGCGGCGGCCGGCGAGATCGACGGCCAGACCGGCGGGGCGCTGACCCGGGCCATGTCGGCGAGTCGGTTTACCGGCGCCAGCGAACAGTTCGTCGACGTCGTCGCTCCGGCCGCGCTCAAGGCGGCCCGGGTCGTGCTTGCCGGCCTGGGAAAACCCGGGACCATCGACGAGCTCGGGGTGCAGAACCTCGGTGGTTCGCTCGTCGCTCATCTCAACCGGGTCGGCGCCAAGCGGGCCGCGGTGATCTTTGATGGGTGGTCCGACGGCGGCAAGATCTCGGCCCCGGCGTTGGCGGCGAATCTCGCCTATGGCGCGCGCCTCCGCAGCTATCGGTTCGCCAAGTACCGGACCAAGGAGAAGCCCGAGAGCAAGCCCACCCTTGCGGCGCTCACCGTGGTCGCGCCCGGCCCGCGTCAAGCGCAGGCCGTCTTCGGCCGGCTCGACCGCGTCGCCGACGGGGTGTTCTTCACCCGCGACCTCGTCTCCGAGCCGGCCAACGTGATCTACCCCGTTACCCTCACCGCCCAGGCGAAGACCTTGTCCGGGCTTGGGGTGGACGTCGAGGTGCTGACCGAGGCGCGCATGCGCAAGCTGGGCATGAACGCGATTCTGGGCGTCGGCCAGGGCTCAAGCCGGGAATCGCGGCTCGTCGTGATGCGTTGGAGCGGCGCGCCGAAGCGCTCCAAGGAGCCGCTTCTCGCTTTCGTCGGCAAGGGCGTCACCTTCGACACCGGCGGCATCTCGATCAAGCCCGCCGGCGGCATGGAGGACATGAAGTGGGACATGGGCGGCGCCGGCGCTGTCATCGGGCTGATGAAGGCGCTGGCCGGGCGCCGCGCCAAGATCGACGTGGTCGGCGTGGTCGGCTTGGTCGAGAACATGCCCTCGGCCAGCGCCCAGCGGCCGGGCGACGTGGTGACCTCGATGTCGGGACAGACCATCGAGATCATCAACACCGACGCCGAGGGCCGGCTGGTGCTGGCCGACGCGCTGTGGTACTGCCAGTCGAGGTTCAAGCCGCGCTTCATGGTCGACCTGGCGACCTTGACCGGCGCGATCATCGTCGCGCTCGGCAAATACCAGGCCGGGGTGTTCTCCAACGACGACGCGCTCGCCGACAAGCTCGTCGCCGCCGGCCAGGCGGTTGGCGAGCCGGTTTGGCGCATGCCCCTCGGCGAGCGTTACGACAAGGACATCAACTCCGACATCGCCGACGTCAAGAACGTCGGCAAGAACCGCGAGGCGGGCAGCATCACGGCCGCCCAGTTCCTGCTGCGCTTTGTCAACGAGACGCCGTGGGCGCACCTCGATATCGCCGGCATGGCGTGGTCGAAGGCCGATACCGGCACCGTGCCCAAGGGCGGTACGGGCTTCGGTGTCCGCCTGCTCGACCGCTTGATCGCCGACAACTACGAGAAGTAGGGGAGCGAACGGCCGTCAGCCATCGGCGGCGCATGGGCTGAAAGCTGAGAGCTGAGAGCTGAGGGCTGACGACTGGCGACTGACGACTAACGACTAACGACTAACGACTAACGACTGGCGGCTACCATGACCGAGGTTCGTTTCTACCACTTGCAGCGGACGCCGCTCGAGAAGGCGCTGCCCAGGCTGCTTGCCAAGGCGCTCGACGGCGGCATGCGCGCGGTGGTGCTGGCGGCGTCCGAAGAGCGCGTCGAGGCTCTCAGCGCCGCGCTGTGGACCTTCGAGCAGGCGTCGTTCCTGCCGCACGGCACGGCCCGCGACGGCAATCCCGACGAGCAGCCGATCTACCTGACCACCGCGGAGGAGAACCCCAACGGGGCCAAGCTGCTTGTGCTCATCGACGGGGTCGAGCCCGCTTTCCTCGACCGCTTCGAGCGCTGCGCCGACCTGTTCGACGGCAACGACGGGCAAGCCGTGGAGGCCGCGCGGGCGCGCTGGCGCCGGCTGCGGAAAGGCAGTCATAGCCTGAGCTATTGGCAGCAGAACCCGCAGGGCTGGGAGGAAAAGGGTTGATCGTGGGCGCCCGGCGCCGTAGCGGGAGTTGCTGGGACGGGGTCGAGCGGCTATAAGGCACGCGCTCCCGAGAGCGGAGCCGGAGCACTTTCATGGCCGTTGAACGCACGCTGTCCATCATCAAGCCCGACGCCACGCGTCGCAACCTTACCGGCAAGATACTCGCGCGCTTCGAGGAGGCCGGTCTGCGCATCGTCGCGCAGAAGCGCCTCCGGCTCACCCGCGAGCAGGCCGAGCGGTTCTACGCCGTCCACTCAGAGCGTTCGTTTTACGACGATCTTTGCGACTACATGATCTCGGGGCCGGTGGTCGCCCAGGTGATCGTGGGCGAGAACGCGATCGCGCTCATCCGCGAGATCATGGGCGCGACCAACCCCGCGAACGCCGCGCCGGGCACGATCCGCGCCGAGTTCGGCGAGTCGATCGAGGCCAACTCGGTGCACGGCTCGGACTCGCCCGAAACCGCCGAGTTCGAAATCGGGTTCCTGTTCAGCGGCATCGAGATCATCGGCTGAAGCGCGCCGCGGCGGCTCAAGCCTCGAGGGGGTTGAGCACCACGGCCTCGGCCGGGGCGGCGCCGTCGATGTGCACCACCTCGTGCACCACGCGCACCCGGCCTTCGGCGATCAGCCGCAACGCCAACGGATAGATGCGGTGCTCGGCCGCGAGCGTGCGCTCGGCCAGGGTCTCGGGCGTGTCGTCCTGGCGAACCGGCACCGCCGCCTGGACGATGATCGGTCCCGCGTCCATCTCGGTGCGCACGAAATGAACCGTGCAGCCGGCGAAGCGCACGCCCGCCTCGATCATACGCGCATGGGTGTTGAGGCCGCGAAAGGCGGGCAGCAGCGAGGGGTGAATGTTGATCAGCCGGTCGCGCCACTCGCGGGCGAAGCCTTCGCTCAACAGCCGCATGAATCCGGCGAGACATACCAACTCGGCGCCGGCGGCGCGGATCGCTTCGCCGAGCGCGGCCTCGAACTCGGCTCGCGACGGAAAGGCGGAATGGTTCACGATTGTGGCCGCAATCCCGGCTGCGCGCGCGCGTTTCAGGCCGTAGGCGTCGGGCTCGTTCGAGATCACGGTGATGATCTCGGCCGGGAAGCCGGGCGCGGCGCAGGCTTCGATCAGGGCCGCAAGGTTGCTGCCCCTGCCCGAAATCAGCACCGCTACCTTCAGCCGCGCCATGCCGCCTCCGATCCGCTAGCAACGGTTGCCGCGGCCCCTTGCCGCGCGCTCTTGCTGCAACAGGCCGATACCGATAGTGTGCGCGATCAAGCCGAAAATACCGGATCGGGGACGCTTTGCAATGGTGCTGACGCAGCGCTTGGTTGCCCTGATCGCCGTGGCGTGGTGGGGATTGGTCGCGCCGCCGCAGGCGCTGGCGAAAACGGTGGGCAGTGCCGTTTTCAGCGTGGCCGGCGTCGCCGTCGACGTCACCGCCAGCGATGCCGCCGAGGCGAAAGCGCAGGCCGTTGCCTTGGGCCAACGGCGGGCGCTCGACCGGTTGTTCAGGCGCCTCGTTCCGGTCTCCGACTACCAAAGGCTCGCCGTGCCTGACGACGGCGCCATCACCGAGCTGGTTGGCGGCTTCGAGGTGGCCGACGAGCGGGTCGCGCCGAATCGCTACATTGCCTCGCTCACCTTTCACTTCAAGCCGAACGATATCAGCCGCCTGTTGCGCGACCAGGGCATTCCCCACGCCGTGACGCCGAGTCAACCCGTGGTCGTGTTGCCGCTGTATCGGGCCGGGGAGGAATTGTTGCTGTGGGAGGACGGTAACCTGTGGCGAGCCGCCTGGGCCAACCTGCCGCTGCCCGACGGCTTGATCCGGGTGATCGTGCCGCTCGGCGAGCTTGCCGACGTGGTTTTGATCGACGCGCGTCAGGCCGACGAGGGCCGCCGCGACCGGCTCGCGATCCTCGCCGAACGGTACGGCACCGGAGACGTTGCCATAGCGGAGGCCACGGCGTCTCTCGACCCGCTGCTCGATATACCTACGGTTCAGGTCGCGCTGCGGCGCTTTCAGGAGGAGGGCGTTCGGATCGGCGGCGGGACCTACAGCGGCTTGGCCTCGGACGCGCTCACCTCGGTGCTGGCGGTCGCCGCCAAGGCGACCCGGACGCAACTCGAGGAGGAGTGGAAGGAGGCGAACCTGCTGCGCTACGACCGCGAGGGCACTCTCGCGGTGGATATCCCGGTCAAGAGCCTTGCCGACTGGCTCGACATTCACCGCCGGCTCGTCGATGTCGCGCTCGTGCGCAAGACCGAACTCGAGGCGCTGTCACCGCGATTCGCGCGGGTGCTCCTACACTATCTCGGAGATGTGAGCCACCTCGCGGGCGCGCTCGCCAACGGCGGACTCGAACTCATCCGCGATGGCGATCTATGGGTGCTGCGCCGGCCGGCCGCCGCGGCGCGCGCCGCGGCGGCGAGCGCCGGATCGCCCGCCGCCAAGGGCTCGGCGTCAGAGTGAACCTGGCCAACGCCATCAGCGTCGCGCGATTGTGCGCCGCGCCGCTCGTCGTCTGGTTGATCCTCAAGCCGAGCTGGCGCTGGCGTTCTGGATTTTCCTCGCCGCCGGCCTCTCCGACGCGCTCGACGGCTTCATCGCCAAGCGATGGGGCCGCCTGACCATGCTCGGGGCCTATCTCGACCCGATCGCCGACAAGGCGCTGCTGGTCGGCGCTTACATCGCCCTCGGCTACTACGGCGGGCTCCCGCTTTGGCTCGTCATCCTGGTTGTGTTCCGCGATATGACGATCGTCGGAGGGGCGGTTCTGTTCCGCATGGTGACCGATACGCTCAGCATGAAGCCGCTGATGATCAGCAAGGTCAACACCGTGACTCAGATCGTGCTCGCCGCGGTGCTGCTCGGCAATCTCGGCCTCGATCTCGGCCTGGGCGGGCTGGTCGAGGTGCTGATCTACGTGGTCGCGGTGACGACGCTGGCGTCGGGCGGTGCGTATATCTTCGAGTGGACGCGCCGGGCAGCGGGAGCGGAGACGACGGAATGACGGCGCGGGCGCAGCTCGCGTTCTGGCTCGTCGGCCTTGTCGCATTTGGTTTGTGTCTCTATCTGCTGCGGGGGATCCTGCTGCCCTTCGTCGCCGGCATGGCGGTCGCCTACCTGCTCGACCCCGTCGCCGACAAGCTCGAGACGTGGCGCTTCTCGCGCACCCTGGCGACGACGGTGATCACGGCGCTGTTCGTGGTCCTCGCGGCCGCCGCGCTGTTCCTTCTGCTGCCTCTGTTGCAGCAGCAGATGCTCGACTTCATCAGCCGCTTTCCGGCATACCTGAACACGCTGCGCGAGTTCCTGGCGCCGTTTGCCGAGTCGATGCTCGCGCGCCTCGAGCCCGAGGACGTGGCGCGCCTGCGCGAGGCGATCGCCGGGTACTCCGATCGGGCGGTCGATTGGGCTCTTGGCTTGGTGCGGGGCCTGTGGAGGTCGGGCCTGGCGATCGTCAACATCCTGTCGTTGCTGTTCATCACTCCGATCGTCACGTTCTACCTGTTGCGCGATTGGGATCGGATCGTGGCGCGCACCGACGCGCTGCTGCCGCGCGCCCATGCCGAGGTGATCCGCGCCCAGTGTCGCCGAGTCGACGAGACCCTCGCCGGCTTTGTCCGCGGCCAAGGGCTCGTGTGCCTGATCCTGGGCGTATTCTACGCGGTCAGCCTGGTGCTCGTGGGGCTCGATTTCGGACTCATCATCGGCCTTGCCGCCGGGTTGGTTTCGTTCATCCCCTATTTCGGCGCGATCAGCGGGTTCGTGGTCAGCGTCGGCATGGCGTTGTTGCAGTTCGACGATCCCCTGCCCATCGCCGCGGTCGCCGCCGTGTTCATCGTCGGCCAAGTCATCGAAGGGAACTTCCTGACGCCGAAGCTGGTCGGCGAGCGGGTCGGCCTGCACCCGGTCTGGGTGATCTTCGGGGTGCTCGCCGGCGGCGCGCTGTTCGGGTTCGTCGGTATACTGCTGGCGGTGCCGGCGGCCGCGGTCGTCGGCGTTCTCGTGCGCTTCGCCCTCGAGCGCTACGCTGCGAGCCCGCTGTTTCTCGGCCGCAAGCCCTCGGGCGCCGTCAAGGGCGAAGGCCAGCCGCGCGCGGGCCGAGCTGCTGGGCGACGGGCGCTGCGCCGCCGTCGACGGGGCCGACGCCGCGGCGCCCGACGAGCGGGCGCTGCTCCACCTCTATAACGTCGCGGCCGAGCGCGGCGGCCACCTGCTGCTGACCGGGCGCGCGCCGCCGGCGAGATGGCCGATCGGCCTCGCCGACCTGCGCTCGCGGCTCAGCGCGGCGCCCGCGGTGGCCGTCGGCGCGCCCGACGACGCCCTGATCGGCGCGATTCTCATCAAGCTGTTCGGCGATCGCCAGCTGCGGGTGGACGGGGGCGTCGTGACCTTTCTGCTGGCGCGCATGGAGCGCTCGTTCGACGCCGCGCGCCGCGTCGTCGCCGCGCTCGACGCCGCCGCGCTGGCCGCCCGCCGCGACATCACCGTGCCGCTGGCGCGGGACGTCTTGAGCCAACTCGAGCAAACCACGGAAGGAGAACCGGCATGGACCTCGGACTAACCGGAAAGCGCGCGATCGTGTGCGCCGCCAGCAAGGGGCTGGGGCGGGCCTGCGCCTTCTCGCTCGCGCGCGAGGGGGTGAACGTCACGATCAACGCCCGCACTCGCGACGTCCTTGACGCGACCGCGGCCGAGATTCGCGCCTCGACCGGCGCCGAAGTGACCACCGTGGCTACCGACATCACGACGCCGGAAGGCCAGGCCGAGGTGCTGGCCGCGTGTCCCGAGCCCGACATCCTGGTCAACAATTGCGGCGGCCCGCCGCCGGGCGACTTCCGCGACTGGGACCGCGACGACTGGGTCAAGGCGCTCGAGGCCAACATGCTCAGCGCGATCTTCCTGATCAAGGCGACGGCGGACGGCATGATGGCCCGCAAGTTCGGCCGCATCGTCAACATCACCTCGAGCGCGGTGAAGGCCCCGATCGAGATTCTTGGTCTTTCGAACGGCGCCCGCTCGGGGCTTACCGGCTTCGTCGCCGGCATCGCGCGCCAGACGGTGCGCCACAACGTGACCATCAACAACCTCCTGCCCGGCCCGTTCGACACCGAGCGCATGCGGTCGAACGTGCGCGTCTCGGCCGAGGCCAGCGGCCGATCGTTCGACGAGGCGATCGCCGAGCGCCGGGCCGGCAACCCGGCGGGGCGCTTCGGTGATCCGGCCGAGTTCGGCGACGCCTGCGCCTACCTGTGCAGCGCGCAGGCGGGCTATATCACCGGCCAGAACCTCCTACTCGACGGCGGCCACTACCCCGGGACCTTCTGATGAGCCGTGCCGCGGGCGCTGCCCGCCATTATCCGGTCGTCTATCCGATCGTCGGTTTTCTCGAGGCGGCGGCGGCCGCCCAGCGATCTCCAGGTAGTGGATTCGGCGCCTTTTGGATGCTACCCTACCGTCATGACGAAGCTGCTTAAAAAGGCCTTGGAGAGTGTGTCCGCGCTGCCCGACGATGAGCAGGATGCCATCGCCAGCATCATTCTCGAGGAAATTGAAGACGAGGCCCGTTGGCGGGCGTCCTTCGCCAGGTCGCAGGAGGCACTTGCGCGTCTTGCCGATCAGGCGCGCGCCGAGATTGCACGGGGCGACGTGCTGCCCTTCGATCCCGCCTCCAAGCCTGAATGAATTCTCGGACGACACGGCCCATCCTAGCCTTCACTTCAAGCACGTTCATGCCGACGAACCGATGTACTCCGTTCGCGTGAGCCGCGGATACCGCGCCGTTGGGCTTCTTGAGGGAGACACGGTGACATGGATCTGGATTGGCTCGCACGGCGACTACGAGCGCCTCATCTCCTGAACTGGAAGGGGAAAATAACGAAGGCGCGAGGTGTGTCGTGGGTTATTTCCCGGCGCTAAACCGGTATACTTCACCGCAGCCAGGAAACATGGAGGCGAAGAGCCCGGCCATGACGCGCAAGTACTTCGGCACGGACGGCATCCGCGGCACCGCCAACCGCGGCGCGATGACGTCCGACATGGCGCTGCGCGTCGGCCTCGCGGCGGGCCGCCAGTTCACCCGCGGCGGCCACCGCCACCGGGTGGTGGTCGGCAAGGACACGCGGCTGTCGGGCTACATGCTCGAGCCGGCGTTGACGGCGGGCTTCATCGCCATGGGGCTCGACGTGATCCTCGTCGGGCCGCTGCCGACGCCCGCCGTGGCCATGCTCATCCGCAGCCTGCGCGCCGACCTCGGCGTGATGATCTCGGCCTCGCACAACCCGTACCAGGACAACGGCATCAAGCTGTTCGGCCCGGACGGCTACAAACTCTCCGACGAGGTCGAGGCGGAGATCGAGGGGCGCATGGACGCCGACCTGTCCGGCGAGCTGGCGCCGCCCGAGCGGCTCGGACGGGCGACGCGGCTCGACGACGCCGTCGGCCGCTACATCGAGTTCGTCAAGGGCACCTTCCCCGACGGGCTAAGCCTCGAGGGCCGCAGGATCGTCGTCGACTGCGCCAACGGCGCGGCGTACAAAGTGGCGCCGACGGTGCTGTGGGAGCTTGGCGCCGAAGTGATCCCGATCGCGGTGCGCCCCGACGGCTTCAACATCAACGAGGGCTGCGGCTCGACCGCGCCCGAATATATGCGCGAGCAGGTCGTCGCCCACGAGGCCGACCTCGGCCTCGCCCTCGACGGCGACGGCGACCGGCTGGTGGTGGCGGACGAGAAGGGCGATCTGATCGACGGCGACCAGCTCATGGCCCTCGTGGCCAAGTCATGGAGCGGCGCCGGCCGGCTGCGCGGCGGCGGCGTCGTCGCGACGGTGATGTCGAACCTCGGCCTCGAGCGCTTCCTCGAGGGGATCGGGCTTGCGCTGGCGCGCACCCCGGTCGGCGACCGCTACGTCGTCGAGCACATGCGCGAGCACGGCTTCAACGTCGGCGGCGAGCCTTCGGGCCACATTATCCTGAGCGATTTCAGCACCACCGGCGACGGCCTGATCGCGGCGCTGCAATGCCTCGCCGTGCTGGCCGAGACCGGGCGCCCGGTGAGCGAGGCCGCCCGCCTGTTCGAGCCGTTCCCGCAGGCGCTGCGCAACGTGCGCTACGACGGCGCCTCGCCGCTCGAGCACAAGGCGGTCAAGGCGGCGGTCGCCGACGGCGAGGGCCGGCTGGGCAGCGCCGGGCGCATCCTCGTGCGCACGTCGGGCACCGAGCCCGTGGTCCGCGTCATGGCCGAGGGCGCGGACGAGACGCTGGTCAACCGCGTGGTCGACGACATCGCCGCGGCGGTCGCGGCCTGTGCCGAACGGTCCGGCGGCGGCGGAGCGTAAGCCACCCCCCCGGCCGGGCCCGGGCGCCGGTCGTCGTGCGCCGGTCGTCGTGCGCCGGTCGTCGTGCGCCGGTCGTCGGGCGCGGCGCGGCGCCGCGATCCCGCCACCGCGCCGCGATCCTGCACCAAGAAGGAGCATCCATGGGCGAGCTTTACCTCGACGACTTTGCGCCGGGCGACCGCTTCGAATCCCCCGGCAAGACCCTCACGGAAGCCGAGATCGTCGACTTCGCCTTCCGCTACGACCCGCAGCCGATCCACATCGACGTCGAGGCGGCGAAGGGCTCGCCCTATGGCGGGCTCATCGCCAGCGGCTTCCACACCATGGCCGTGGGCTTCCGCATGCTGTGGCAGACGGGCGTGTTCAGCGCCTGCAGCCTGGGCTCGCCGGGCTTGGACGACGTGCGCTGGCTGTTGCCGGTGCGGCCCGGAGACACCCTCCGCACGGTGGCCGAGGTGGTCGAGACGCGGCCCTCGTCGTCCAAGCCCGACCGCGGCATCTGCCGCGTCAAGTACACCATCCTCAACCAACGCGACGAGGCGGTGCTGACCATGACGGCGGTGCAGATCTTCGCCCGCCGGCCCGGGGCGGACAACCGCAAGGCCGCGCCGTGAAGATCCCGCTCTACCAGATCGACGCCTTCACCGGCCGCCTCTTCGGCGGCAACCCGGCCGCCGTGTGCCCGCTCGAGGACTGGCTCGACGACGCGACGATGCAGGCGATCGCGCGCGAGAACAACCTCTCCGAAACCGCCTTCTTCATCGACCGCGGCGATTATCACGACCTGCGCTGGTTCACGCCGGCGAGCGAGGTCGACTTGTGCGGCCACGCCACTCTCGCCACCGCCTTCTTGCTTCTCGACGAGCTCGGGGTGGGCGGCGACGCGGTCCACTTCGAGACCCGCAGCGGGCGGCTCACCGTGCGCCGCGACGGCGACCGCCTGGCGATGGATTTTCCCGCCGCGCCGCCCGAGCCGTGCGCCGAGCCCGACGGCTTGGCCGCGGGGTTGGGCCGCGCTCCCGACGCGGTGCTGGCCGCCGCCCAGTACCTCGCCGTTTTTTCGACCGAGGCCGAGGTGCGCGCGATCGAGCCCGACTTCGCGCGCCTCGCCGGCCTCGACCGGCGCGCCGTGATCGTCACCGCCCCGGGGGAGGAAGCCGACTTCGTATCGCGCTTCTTCGCGCCCAAGATCGGCATCCCCGAGGACCCGGTCACCGGCTCGGCGCACTGCGTGCTGGCTCCCTATTGGGCGAAGCGGCTTGGCAAGCCGCGCCTCACCGCCCACCAGGTCTCGGCCCGCGGCGGCGAGCTGTGGTGCGAGGACCGCGGCGAGCGCGTCGTCATCGCCGGCCATGCGGTCAAGTACCTCGAAGGCATCATCGAAATATAGGGATCGGTGGTGGTAGCCGTGAAACCCGGGGTTCGCCCCCGCGACCCAAACTTCGGGTCGGGACCGTGCCGCAAGCGGCCGGGCTGGAGCGCCGCCGTCCTCGAGGGCGCGCTGCTCGGCCGCTCGCACCGCTCGACGCAGGGCAAGGCCAGGCTCGCCGAGGTGATCGAGCGCACGCGCGCCTTGCTCGAGGTGCCCGCGGCCTGGCGCATCGGCATCGTGCCGGCGTCGGACACCGGCGCGGTCGAGATCGCGCTGTGGTCGCTGTTGGGGCCGCGCGGGGTCGATCTCCTGGCCTGGGAGAACTTTGGCCTCGCCTGGGTCGGCGACGTGACCGGCCAGCTCAAGCTCGACGACGTGCGCACGTTCCGCGCCGACTACGGCGCGCTTCCCGATCTCGCGGCGGTCTCGTTCGAGCGCGACGTGGTGTTCGTGTGGAACGGCACGACCTCGGGGGTTCGCGTGCCGAACGGCGACTGGATCGCGGCCGAGCGCCGGGGCCTCACCATCTGCGACGCGACCTCGGCGGCGTTCGCCATGGCGCTGCCGTGGGACAAGCTCGACGTCGCCACCTTCTCGTGGCAGAAGGTGATGGGCGGCGAGGCCCAGCACGGCATGCTCGTCCTGTCGCCGCGCGCGGTCGAGCGGCTGGAGAGCTACACGCCTTCGTGGCCGCTGCCGAAGCTCTTTAGGCTCACCAAGGGCGGTAAGCTGGACGAGGGGATCTTCCGCGGCCAAACCATCAACACGCCGTCGATGCTGTGCGTCGAGGACATGCTCGACGCCCTCGCCTGGGCCGCCTCGGTCGGCGGGCTCGAGGCGCTGATCGCCCGCGCCGAGGCCAACCTGGCGCTGGTCGCGGCGTGGGTCGCCGAGAGCGACTGGGCCGCCTTCCTCGCCGCGGCGCCCGAGACTCGCTCGCCGACCTCGATCTGCCTCAAGATCGTCGATCGATGGTTCGCCGAGCTGGCGCCGGCGCGCCGGGCCGAGGTCGCGAACAGCATCGTTGCATTGCTCGAGGAGGAACGGGTGGCCTACGATATCGGGGCCTACCGCGAGGCGCCGCCGGGCCTGCGCCTGTGGGGCGGCGCGACGGTCGCGGGCGCCGACATCGAGGCCTTGCTGCCGTGGCTCGACTGGGCCTACGCCGCGGTCAAGCAGCGCGCTCTGGCGGGCAAGGAAAGGCTGGCGAGATGACCAAGGTGCTGATCGCCGACAAGCTCAGCGCGATGGCGGCCGAAATCTTCCGCGCCAACGGCATCGAGGCCGACGTGGCGACCGGGCTTACGCCCAAGCAGCTGGTCAAGCGCATCGCCGGGTACGACGGCCTCGCCGTGCGCTCGGCGACCAAGGTGACCGCCGACGTGCTCGCCGCGGCGTCGCGGCTCAAGGTGGTGGGCCGGGCCGGCATCGGCGTCGACAACATCGACGTCGCGGCGGCGACGGCGCGCGGCGTCGTCGTCATGAACACCCCGTTCGGCAACGCGATTACCACCGCCGAGCACACCATCGCGATGATGCTGGCGCTGGCCCGCCAGCTGCCCGCCGCCGACCGCTCGACGCGCGCCGGGAAGTGGCAGAAATCGCGCTTCATGGGGGTCGAGGTGGCCGCCAAGGTGCTCGGCCTCATCGGCTGCGGCAACGTCGGCTCGATCGTCGCCAACCGCGCCCAGGGGCTGAAGATGCGGGTGATCGCCTACGATCCGTTCCTGGCGCCCGAGCGCGCCGCCGAACTCGGCGTCGAGAAGGTCGGCCTCGACGAGCTCTATGCGCGCGCCGACATCATCTCGTTGCACACGCCGCTCACCGAGCAGACGCGCGACATGATCGACGCCCGGGCGATCGCCAGGATGAAGCCCGGCGTGCGCATCATCAACTGCGCGCGCGGCGGGCTGGTGGTCGAGACAGACCTCGCGGCGGCGCTCGAGAGCGGCCACGTCGCCGGCGCGGCGCTCGACGTGTTCGCCATCGAGCCGGCGACCGAGAACCCGCTGTTCGGCATGGACCAGGTGGTCGTGACGCCGCACCTCGGCGCGGCGACGAGCGAGGCGCAGGAGAACGTGGCGCGGCAGATCGCCGAGCAGATGTCCGACTTTCTCACCACCGGCGCGGTGACCAACGCGCTCAACATGCCGTCGGTCACCGCCGAGGAGGCGCCGAAGCTCAGGCCCTACATGAAGCTCGCGCGGCAGCTCGGGCGCTTCGCCGGGCAGCTCACCCGGACCGGTCTCAAGGCGGTCACGGTCGAGTACGAGGGCCACGTCGCCACCCTCAATACCCAGGCGCTCACCGCCATCGTCATCGAGGGGCTGCTGTCGCCGGTGATGGACTCGGTCAACATGGTCAACGCCCCGCTCGTCGCCCGCCAGCGCAACATCGGCGTGAGCGAGATAACCCACGCGCGGCCGGGCGATTACCTGACCCTGATCCGCCTCACGGTGACGACCGAGAAGCGCAGCCGCAGCGTCGCCGGGACCCTGTTCGCCGACAACAGGCCGCGCGTCGTCGAGATCAAGGGCATCAACATCGAGGCCGAGCTCGGCCCGCACATGCTCTACATCACCAACGAGGACAAGCCGGGCATCATCGGCCGCCTCGGCATGACGCTGGCCGATGCCGGGGTCAACATCGCCACCTTCCACCTCGGCCGCGCCGCCCCGGGCGGCGACGCGATCGCGCTGATCGAGATCGACGGCGCCCTTCCCGCGGACGTGCTCGGGCAGGTGCGCGCGATCGACGGCGTCTTTCAGGCAACCGCGCTGGAATTCTAATGCCGTGCCGCGCGCACCCTTCCACGGCGCGCGCCATGCTGTAAACTCGGGTTCATGATGACCGACCCTGCCAACCCGGCCCTGTTGCCGGCGGGACTGCGCGACGTGCTGCCGCCCGACGCCGAGTTCGAGGCGGGCGTTGTCGAGCGCTTGCTCGCAACCTTCGCCGCCTTCGGCTACGAGCGCGTCAAGCCGCCGCTCGTCGAGTTCGAGGAGAGTCTGCTGGCCGGCGTCGGCGCGGCGACCGCCAGCGCGACGTTCCGGCTGATGGACCCGGCCTCGCAGCGGATGATGGGGGTGCGCGCCGACGTCACGCCGCAGATCGCGCGCATCGCGACGACGCGGCTCAAGGCGGCGCCGCGCCCGCTGCGGCTGGGTTACAGCGGCGA
>JADFMW010000006.1 GCA_022563655.1 Pseudomonadota bacterium | reverse complement strand
GGATCGTGCTCGCCGACCCCCACGGCGCGTCGATGTACAACTGGTTCGCCCACGGCGAGCTCAAGGCCGAGGGCGACTCGATCACCGAGGGCATCGGCCTCGGCCGCGTCACCAGGAACGTCGAGGGCGCGCCGGTCGACGACCAGCTTCGCATCAGCGACACCGAGGCCTTGGAGGTGCTGTTCGACCTCGCGCTGCACGAGGGCCTGATCCTCGGCGGCTCGACCGGCATCAACGTCGCCGGCGCCATCCGGGTGGCGCGCGATCTGGGGCCGGGCCACGTCGTGGTGACGATGCTGTGCGACTACGGCAACCGCTACCAGAGCAAGCTGTTCAACCCGGCGTTCCTCAAGGAGAAGGGCCTGCCGGTGCCGAGCTGGCTCGGCGGATAAAAATGGAGTCCGACACCATTTTTTTAGGAACCGCCAATTTTTCGAGAGTGGCGCGATGGAGCTGATCTTCCAGGACGACCCGTACGAGAGAAGCTGCGCGGCGGTGGTGGTCTCGGCCACGCCCGAGGGCATCCGCCTCGACCGCACCGTGTTCTACCCGACGGGCGGCGGTCAGCCGGGCGACCGCGGCGTGCTGAAGTGCGAAGACGGCGGCACGATCGAGATCGTCGACACCCGCAAGGGCGCGGCACTCGACGACGTCGTCCACATCCCCGGCGGAGGCGCCGCGCTGCCCGCGCCCGGCGCCAAGGTGCGGGCCGAGATCGACTGGCCGCGGCGCCACCTCCTGATGCGCATGCACACCTGCCTGCATCTGTTGTCGGCCGTGCTGCCCTACCCCGTGACCGGCGGGCAGGTGGGCCACGAAAAGGGACGGCTCGACTTCGACATCCCCGAGGCCACGCTCGAGAAGGAACGGATCACCGCCGAGCTCAACCGGCTGGTCGCCGAGAACCACCCGGTGCGGCCGCGCTGGATCACCGACGACGAGCTCGCCGCCCAGCCCGATCTGGTCAGAACCATGTCGGTCCAGCCGCCGCGCGGCCAGGGCCGGGTGCGGCTATTGGAGATCGACGGCGTCGACCTGCAGCCGTGCGGCGGCACGCACGTTGCCGCCACCGGCGAGATCGGCAGGGTCGAGGTGGTGAAGATCGAGAACAAGGGGCGGCACAACCGCCGCGTCGTCGTCGCCTTCGCCGGGGCGTGACCGGCGCGAAGGCAAGCGCCTGATGGCGGACAGCCCGATCGCGGCGCTCGTCGCCACCGAGTGGCTGGCGCAGCGGCTCGACGCGCTGGACGTCCGCGTCGTCGACGCCACGTGGCATCTTCCCAACGCGGGCCGCGACGCCAAGGCCGAGTACGCCGAGCGTCACATCCCCGGCGCCGTGTACTTCGACATCGACGACATCGCCGACGCCGCCACCCCCCTGCCCCACATGCTGCCGAGCCCGGAGACGTTCGCCCGCCGGGTGGGCAAGCTCGGTCTCGGCGACGGCGACCGGATCGTGGTGTACGACGGCGGCGGCTGGATGGCCGCGCCCCGGGTGTGGTGGATGTTCCGCGTGTTCGGCCACGACGAGGTGGCCGTGCTCGATGGCGGCCTTGCGAAATGGCGCGCCGAGGGGCGGCCAACCGAAGATCGGCCGGTGACGCCCCGCGAGCGCGCCTTCACGGCGCGGAAGAACGCACATCTGGTGCGCAACATCGAGCAGATGCGCGCCAACCTGTCGAGCGGCCGCGAGCAGGTTCTCGACGCGCGCTCGCGCGGCCGCTTCAACGCGACCGAGCCCGAGCCGCGCCCGGGCCTGCGCGGCGGTCACATTCCCGGCAGCCTCAACCTGCCGTACACCGAGATGTTCGATCGCGAGAGCGGCACCCTGCTGCCGCCCGCCGCGATCCGCGAGGCGGTCTCCGCCGCCGGCGCCGACCTCGCGAGGCCGGTGGTGGCGACGTGCGGCTCGGGCGTCACCACCCGGCGTGCTCGCCCTCGGGCTGCACCTGCTGGGGCGCCGCGACGTTGCGGTCTACGACGGCTCGTGGTCCGAATGGGGCGAGCGCGACGACCTCCCCGTCGAAACCTGAGACACGCGAGGCAGCCGATATGTCGCGAGCGCCGCTGCGCATTCGCTCGTTCCGCGACGACGATCTCGATGCGGTGGTCGGGCTGTGGCACACCTGCGGGCTCGTGGTTGCGCATAACGATCCGGCTCGGGACATCGCCTTCTGCCGCGCCGCGCCGCAATCCGAGCTGTTCGTCGCAGAGGCCGACGGGCGCCTCGTCGCCACGGCCATGGCGGGCCACGACGGCCACCGCGGCTGGCTCTACTACGTCGCCGTCCCGCCCGGACGACGCGGCACGGGCCTGGGCCGTCGAATCGTCGACCACGCCGGGGCCTGGCTCAAGTCGCTCGGCGTGCGCAAGGTCAACCTGATGATCCGCGAAAGCAACCTCGGGGCGCGCGGGTTCTACGCACGACTCGGCTATGACGTCGAACCGCGATGCGTGATGGCGCGGTGGTTGGAAGCGCCCCCCCATTCACCCCAGTCCGGCTCGTAATCGGCACCAACGATGGCGCGCAAGAAACCGCCCGGCGAGCTGGTGGAAACCACGGTGACCTATCTCGAGATGCGGTCGTCGCCGCGGCGCCCCGCGACCCCGGCGCCGCTCGGCAAGCTCGCCATCATGCGCTCCGAGCAGCCGACGGTCTCGTTTTACCGCTACCTCTACAACACGATCGGAGAGCCGTGGAACTGGTCCGACCGCCGGCGGCTCGACGACGACGAGCTGCGCGCCATCATCCACGATCCCAAGATCGAGATCTACGTTCTCTACGCCGCCGGCGTGCCCGCCGGCTACGTCGAAATCGACCTGCGCCGCGCCGGCGAGGCCGAGATCGCCTATTTCGGCCTCGCCCCCGAGTACATCGGCCGCGGCCTCGGCGTCTTCCTGCTCGACTGGGCCATCGCCGCCGCGTGGACGCATCAGCCGAAGCGGGTCTGGGTGCACACCTGCACGCTCGATCACCCGCGCGCGCTGCCGCTCTATCAGCGCGCCGGCTTCGTCCCCTACGAGCGCCGCACGGAAAAGGTGGAAAAGCTGGTGACGCTGAAGCTCACCCCGCCTAGTGCCCAGCCTAGTGATGGAGAATCTGGCTGAGGAACAGCTTGGTGCGGTCGGACTTCGGGTTCTCGAAGAAATTGTGCGGGTCGTTCTGCTCGATGATCTCGCCGAAGTCCATGAAAATGACGCGGTTGGCAACCGCCGTCGCAAAACCCATCTCGTGAGTCACGACGATCATGGTCATGCCCGATTCGGCGAGCTCGACCATCACGTCGAGCACCTCCTTGATCATCTCCGGATCGAGCGCCGACGTGGGCTCGTCGAACATCATGATCTTGGGGTTCATGCACAACGACCTGGCGATCGCCACGCGCTGCTGCTGACCGCCCGAAAGCTGCCCCGGATACTTCTGGGCCTGCTCGGGAATATGAACGCGGTCGAGGTAGTTCATGGCGATTTCCTCGGCTTTCGCCTTGGGCATCTTGCGCACCCAGATCAGCGCCAAGGAGAGATTTTCGAGCGCGGTGAGATGGGGGAACAGATTGAACTGCTGGAACACTATGCCGACCTCGCGGCGGATCGTGTCGATATGCTTGAGGTCGCTGGTGAGCTCGGTACCGTCGACGACGATCCGGCCCTTTTGATGCTCCTCGAGCCGGTTGATGCAGCGGATCAGCGTCGACTTGCCCGAGCCCGACGGGCCGCAGATGACGATGCGCTCGCCCTTGTGCACCGTGAGGTTGATGTCCTTCAACACATGGAACTCGCCGAACCACTTGTGCACGCCGGTCATCTGAATCATGACGTCGGAGGAAAATCCGGGCTTGCTCCCGGGGCTCGCCACATCGCTCATGATTCGTGCTCCGATCTAGTAGTTGTGGCCGGTGTGGAGTTTTCGCTCCAGGTACAGTGAGTACCTCGACATGCTGAAGCAGCAGATGAAGAAGAATAGGGCGACAAAGATATAGACTTCCCGCGCCAATCCCAACCAGACCGGGTCCGCCAACGATGCCCGTCCGATGCCCAGCGGATCGAGCATGCCGATGATCAGAACCAGGGTGGTGTCCTTGTAAAGCCCGATAAAGGTGTTGACGATGCCAGGGATGGAGATCTTCAGGGCCTGCGGCAGGACGATCGTCAAGTGAGCTTGGAAGTAGGTCAGGCCGAGGGAATCGGCGGCCTCGAACTGGCCCCTGGGAATCGCCTGCAAGCCGCCGCGAACGACCTCGGCAATGTAGGCCGCCGAAAACAGCGTCACCATTATCAGGACCCGCACCAGCAGGTCGAAGACCGTGCCCGGCGGCAGGAAGTAGTTGAGCATCGTCGCGGCGACGAACAGCAGGGTGATCAGGGGCACGCCGCGGATGAACTCGATGAAAAGGACGCACAGAACTCTCGGGACCAGCATCGTCGACCGGCGTCCCAGAGCGAGAAGGATACCGATGGGAAGCGAGAATGAAATGCCGGTGACGCCGATGATCAGCGTCAACAGGATGCCGCCGAACTGGTCGGTATCCACGGGGGTCAAACCGAAGCCGCCGACCAGGAGCCAGCCGGCGATGAACGGGAACGCCGCCGCGTACCAGAGCGCATATTTCCGGCCCGGTAACTTGTCGTAAAGCACCGGCACGATCGCCAGCACCAGGAGTACGAACGACAGGTTCACGCGCCAGCGCAGGGGGTGAGGATAGAACCCGTAGATGAAAAGCTGGATCCGACCCTTGATGAAAGCCCAGCAGGCGCCATCCTCCGGCACCGCCATCCTGGCCCAGCATTCCTTGCGCGTGTCCGCCGTCCAGACGGAGTTCAGCACCATCCACTCGAACAGCGGTGGTATCACCGTCCACAGGAACCAGACGACCAGAAGGGTCAGCACCACGTTGAACGGCGAGGAAAACAGGTTGTGTTTGAGCCATCCGAGGACGCCCACCTCGCTTCTGGGCGGCGGCAGCTCCGGGTGCCGGCCGACTTCGTAGGCTTGCGTAGCTTCAGCCATGAATCATCTCTCCACCAGCGCCATCTTCTTGTTGTACCAGTTCATGAATCCCGCGATGATCAAGGAGAAGACCAGGTAGGTCAGCATCACGATCATCATGGTCTCCATCTCCTTGCCGGTCTGCATCAGGGAGATTCCGCCGATCGTCGCGACGACGTCCATGTAGCCGATGGCAATCGCCAGGGAGGAGTTCTTGGTGAGATTCAGGTACTGGCTCGCCAGCGGCGGCACGATCACGCGAAGGGCCTGCGGGATAATGATGAGCTGTAACGTCCTGTTGGGACGAAGCCCGACCGCATAAGCCGCCTCCGTCTGTCCGTAGCTGACCGCGAGTATGCCGGCACGGACGATCTCGGCGATAAAGCAAGAGGTGTAATACGAGAGCGCCAGCCACAGCGCGATGAACTCTGGTTTGATCGCCACTCCGCCCTTGAAATTGAAGCCCTTGAGCGCCGGAGCTTCCCAGGAAAGCGGCATGCCCGCGGCAAGGAAAGCGACCGCCGTTGCCGCTACGATCGCTCCGGTCGATATCCAGAACACGGGGTAAGTCCTGCCCGTCTCGTCTTGGACCTTTTTCGCCCAGCGTCCGAAGGCGATGACGAAAACGACCGAGATCGCGAATACCGTCGCGACAATCCAGAATCCCGCTTCCGGAACGGGCGCGGGAAAGAAGAATCCCCGGTTCGTGAGAAAGAAGGAATCAGCGAAATTCATCGCCTGCTTGGGCACTGGCAACTGGGTGACGACAAGGCCGTGAATGAACAGGATGTGCAGCAGGACCGGAACGTTGCGCGTGAATTCCAGGAAGCAATATACGGTCCGGTTGACCAGCCAGTTCTTCGAAAGCCTGAGGACCCCCATGATGAAGCCCATTACGGTCGCCAGAACGATGCCGCATGAAGCGACCAGCAGGGTATTGAGGATGCCCACGGCGGCGGCCCGCAGGTGTGTAGACCTCGAGTTGTACTCGATAAACGGCGAAAAGGTGATGTCATAAGCAGAGGGGGCGTTCAGGAAGTCGAAACTAAACTCTTTTCCGATCGCCGCCAGGTTAACCACGACGTTCCGGTAGAGGAGTGCGAGGACGCCGAACACCACCGCCATCGTCACGATCTGGACGATGACGGACCGAGCTTTCTTGTTGCCCCAAAGGCGCGCGATCGGATTGCGTGTGTCGGAACCCGTCCCGGTAACTACGGCCATGCCGGGAAACCTTCCCCCTTTACGGGTTCCTTATCCAAACAGGCAAGCATATAGATTAAAGGCCAGAGGAAGGGAAGCGTGCGGGTACCCGAAAGGGCGCCGGCACGCTTCCTAATCGATCGATAACCTTCCGGCTATTTTAACGGAACGGCGGTGAGTACTGAAGGCCGCCGTTCGTCCACAGGGCGTTGAGTCCACGCTCCAACCCGATGGGCGTTTTCACGCCAATATTGCGCTCGAAGATCTCGCCGTAGTTGCCCACGGCCTTGATGATGTTGTACGCCCAGTCCTTGCTGAGGCCCAACTCTTTACCCTGGTTGCCTTCCACGCCCAGCAGGCGCAGGACCTCGGGATCCTTGGAGTTTTTCATATCGTCGAGATTGGCCTGCGTGATGCCCTTCTCCTCGGCCGTGATCGTCGCGTTCAGGACCCAGGTTATGATGTCGGACCACTGGGCGTCACCTTGCCGGGTGGCCGGACCCAGGGGCTCCTTCGAGATGATCTCGGGCAGGATGACGTGATCATCCGGATTCGCGAAAGTCGACCGGGTCGCGGCCAAGCCCGAGGCGTCGGTGGTGTAGACGTCGCACCGCCCGGCAACGTAATTCTGCCGGGCCTCGTCGTTGGTCTCGATGGTCACGGCCTCGTACTTCATGTTATTCGAGTGGAAGTAATCGGCTAGATTGAGCTCGGTCGTCGTGCCGGTTTGGATGCAGATCGAGGCCCCGTCCAGTTCCGTGGCGCTCTTGATGCCGGCCGATTTCTTTACCATGAAGCCCTGGCCGTCATAGTAATTGACGCCGTGGAAACGGAGCTTCACGCCGACATCGCGCGAGAAGGTGATGGTGGTGTTCCGCCACAGCACGTCACCTTCGCCCGCGTTGAGGAGGGTGAACCGCGTCTTGCCGGTCGCCGTGACTTCCTTGATCTTTTTCGGGTCTCCCAAGACCGCTGCGGCAGTCGCGCGGCAGAAATCAATGTCGAATCCTTTCCAGACGCCGTTTGCGTCGGGGTAGGCGAAGCCGGGGATGCCGGTGCTGACGACGCAGCGCAGCACGCCGCGGGCCTTGACGTCGTCGAGCGTTCCGGCGGTCGCCGCGGCGGATAAGGCAAGAGCAGCAACGGCTGCGGCCGCCGCAATAGCATGAATTGGTTTCATGGTGGACACTCCCTGTTTGTTCCAGTGACTTCAGCCAAGCATCGTTTCCTAGCCGCCTAGCTACAGTCATGATGGACGCAATATCTTCCCCGGGTCAATTCTTTTCGACACGGCGAAACCGGTGGCGGTTGGGCCTTGCCATGGTTCGGACGGCGGACCCAACTCGGATCGGAGCAACCCCACGGCAAGGTCTTGCCCGTGGCTCCGATTCCAATGCGACCGCGCGTCGAGCGGCGACGTCAGCTGCCGAGCCTGAGCCTGTCCCAGAACTCGTTGTTGGGCCCGCCCATGAACCGGTCGTGCATCGAGCCGAGGCACTGCCGCATGGTGATGAACGAGCCGCCCGCGGACGTCGCCCGGCAGTGCTCGAAACCGCGGCGCATCGCCTCCTCCGTGCCCGGGGTCATGGCCGGTCGCGATTGGGCGCGTATGACGTCGTTCCAAAGGCCATCGCGCACGTCGGGGCTCACACGCCCACGCTCGGGCAGAGCGTTGACGAAGTTGTTGGTCAGTCGCGCCGCAACCATCGCATCGCTGTCGTGATCGACGATCCGCGACCCAAGCGCGCGAAAGGGACCGGTGGCGATGGCGATGTCGGCTTCGGTCTGCGGGTCGGGGTCGCCGACGATGGGCTCGGGCACGAGCGACACCCCCTCGCCGACCTCGATGGCGACCGCAACCAGGCCCAGCGTCCTCAGCGTCGCGACCGGAACGCTGATCCGCACGGCGTTATGGCCACGCAGCGCGGTGATCCGCAGGCCGTCGGTCGGGGCCATCGACAGCGTTCGGCCATCCGCCGTGGTGCCGACGATCGTGACCCCCTCTCCGCCGATCACGTAATATTGGGCGCCCCGGGGCGGCGAGGCCCGATACGGCTGCAGACAGAAGCTGCTGAACTCGGCGGCGCACTCGCCGCGGCTGCACGTCAAGGGTACGGCGCCGTCGCTGGCAATCAGCGCCATCATCTGGTAGGCCGCCCCGGCGCCGCTCGGCCAGCCCGCCGCCGCGAACACGGCGAGGGCGAGAATACGAACGAACGAGTGCATGGACATCTCCCGTTGCGATCTTCGCTCCCGGTATTGTTCTCTCAAGATTCTACGCCGAATATTCTACGCCGATGTCACCGACGGCACAATGGTCATCACCGCCCGAAGCGCCTTGCAATCCCATGATGAACGCGCATCGGCGGTAGAAGTCATGCGCTCGACGGCGGGTCAAGCCTGGCCCCGCCGCGGGGGCTAGGCGCGGGGTTCTTCAACCGCGCCGCGTGAACGCCAGCGTCGCCAGGGTGACGGCCGTGAACAGCACCGCGGCGGCGACCACGATCGAGGGGCCCGCGGGGGAATCCCAGCGCAGCGATCCGTAGAGACCGCCGGCGACGGCGAGGCAGCCGATGGCGCTGGCGATCACCGCCATCTGCTCGGGCGTGCGCGCCACCCGGCGCGCCGCGGCGGCAGGGATGATCAGCAGCGAGGTGATCAACAGCAGGCCGACGACCTTGAGCCCCACGGCGATGACGAGGGCGAGCAGCAGCATGAACGCGAGGCGCACGCCGGCCACCGGCGCGCCCTCGACCTCGGCGAGCTCCTCGTGAACCGTGGCCGCCAGCAACGGGCGCCACATCGCGACCACCGCCGCCAGGGCCGTCAGACCGCCGCCGTAGATCCAAACCAGATCGAGCCGCGTGACCGCGAGAATGTCGCCGAACAAATAGGCGAACAGGTCGACGCGCGCCGTCTCCATGAAGGCGAGCGCGACCAGGGCGACGGCCAGCGAAACGTGGGCCACGATGCCCAGCACGGTGTCGGTGGCGAGCCCCTTGTAGCGCTCGAGCGCCGCCACCAGCACGGCCAGCGCGCCGCATACCGCGATCACCGCGACGTTGAGGTCGAGCTCGAGAAGCAACCCCAGCGCCACGCCGAGCAGCGCCGAGTGCGCCATGGCGGCGCCGAAGTAGGCCATGCGCCGCCACACCACGAAGGCGCCGAGCGGACCGGCCACCATGGCGACGCCGATGCCGCCGAGCAGCGCGCGCAGCAGGAAGTCATCCATGGGAACGGCCTTCCGTTTCGGCCGCGTCTTCGGCCGTATCTTCGGCCGCGTCCTGGCGCGGCGGCGGCGCGGCCAAGGGCGCCGCCTCGCCGCCGACTGCGTGGCGGTGATCGTGCTGGTGGGTGTAGACCGCCAGCCCGCGCTCGGCGAGCGGGCCGAACAGGGCGAGATACTCCGGGTGGCGGCTCACCGCCTCGGGACGGCCGGTGCAGCAGACGTGATGGTTGAGGCAGACGACGGTGTCGGTCGAGGCCATCACCAGGTGAAGATCGTGCGAGACCATCAGCACGCCCAGGCCGCGGCGGTCGCGGATGCGCGTGATCAGCTCGAACAGCTCGCCCTGCCCGGTCACGTCGACGCCCTGCACCGGCTCGTCGAGGACCAAGAGGTCGGGCTCGCGCAGCAACGCGCGGGCCAGGAGGACGCGCTGCATCTCGCCGCCCGAGAGCCGCTGGATGGGGCGACCGGCCAGCCCGGCGGCGCCCACCTCGGCGAGCACGGCGCGCGGGCGGGCGCCCGCCGCCGGCACGCCGAGGGCAAGAAAGCGCCCGACGGTGAGCGGCAGCATCTCGTCGACCACGACGCGCTGGGGCATGTAGCCGACGCGCGTGCCGGGGCGCATGTAGACGCTGCCGCGATCGGGCTCGAGAAGGCCGAGCACCACCCGCACGAGAGTCGATTTGCCCGAGCCGTTCGGGCCGATCAGGGTCACGATCTCGCCCTCGCTCGCGGTCAGCGCGACGCCGGCAAGCACGAGGTTGCCCCCGAGCTTGAGGTCGATCCCCGCGACCTCGACCAGCAGCCCGTGCGGCCGCTCGGGTTCAGTCGCTTGGTTCGCCATCCAGCGACTCGTCCTGGCAATCGGGGCAATAGCCGCTCAGCTCGATGGTCTGTCGCTCGACCCTGAAGCCGACCTCGGCCGCGCTGTCGCGCAGCGCCGAGCCGACGCGACTATCGTCGACCTCGGCGGTGGCCCCGCAATCGCTGCAGATGAGAAAGTGTCCCGCGTGCGGCCTGCCGGGCGTCGTGCAGCCGACGAACGCGCTCGCCGACTCGATGCGGTGGATGAGCCCCTGCGCGAGCAGGAACTCGAGCGCCCGGTACACCGTCGGCGGGGCCGCCCGGCGACCCCGACGGCGAAGCGTCTCGAGGATGGCGTAAGCGCCCTGGGGCGCGTGGCTGCGCCACACCAGCTCGAGCACCCGGCGGCGCAGCTCGGTCAGCCGCACGCCGCGCCGCGCGCACAGCTCGGTCGCCGCGGCCAGGGCGGCCGCAACGCAGCGGCGGTGGTCGTGATCGGCGCCGGCAAAGGCAATCTTTGGCGATGAAATCGATGGGATCATCGAGCGGCCTCGTGCCGGCTTGGTCGCGCTGCGTTACAATCCATCATGTCCATATCATTTCCGGCCACGCTCAAGACTGTTATAGTATAACATAACGCCCCTCGCGGGAACATCTCTCGCGGAAACATCTCGCGAAAGGTTGCGCCGCGCCGCCGCCATGCACAAGCCCTCCGCCATGCACAGGCACCCCGGCCTCGCACTCATCCTTGTCGCCGCAGCGCTCGCCGGGTTCGCCGCCGCCGGGAACGCACACGCGGACGGCCCGCGCGTGGTGGTCAGCATCAAGCCGGTGCACGCCATCGTCGCCGCCGTCATGGCGGGGGTGGCGGCGCCCGAGCTCCTCGTCAAGGGCGGCGGCTCGCCGCACACTTACGCCATGCGCCCATCGCAAGCGCGCAGCCTGAACGACGCCGAGCTGGTGTTCTGGGTGGGAGGCAATCTCGAGACCTTCCTCAGGAAGCCCCTGTCGGCGCTCGCCGGCAAGGCGAGGCTGATCAAGCTGATGGCGATCGAAGGAATGACCCTCTATCCGACGCGCGCGGGCGGCGCGTGGGAACGGCACGCCGAGCAAGCGCCTCAAGACGCCGCGCATGGCGCGCTGGATGCCCACGTGTGGCTCGACCCGGCCAACGCCAAGCGGATCGCAAGCGCAGCGGCCGCGGCCCTGACCGAGACCGACCCGGCGAACCGCGCGGCCTACGCGGCCAACGCCGAGCGCTTCGCCGCCCGCATCGACGCCCTCGACGCCGAGCTGCGCGCCGCGCTCGCCCCGCTCAAGCACGTCCCCTATGCGGTGTTTCATGACGCCTACCAGTATTTCGAGCAACGCTATGGGCTCAACGCCGTCGGCGCGGTGACGATCAGCCCCGAGCGCCGGCCCGGGGCGCGGCGGTTAAGGCAGATTCGCGCCACGATCCGCGCGTTCAGCGCGCGGTGCGTGTTCCACGAGCCGCAGTTCGAGCCCGCCTTGCTGCAAAACGTCGTCGAGGGCACCGGGGCGCGAGTGGGCGTGCTCGACCCCCTCGGCGCCGAGCTCGAGCCCGGAGCGGACGCCTATTTCGCGCTCATGCGCGGCCTCGCCCGGGGGCTGGCCGAGTGCCTCGAGGCCGGCCGCTAGCCATCGCGCCGCGCCCCGTCGGCGCCCAGAAACGGCGCCCGGAAATGGCGCCAGGAGAACAACGGGCTTGACGGCCTCGGCCGTCTTACGCCGAAATGAGGCCGGATATCGACGTCACCCTGACGACTGGAGCCGCGTGTGGAAGAGTCCATGGCACGCTTGGCGACACGGCGGGCTCGCGGGAGCGGCCGCGGGTGGGCGGCGCGGCTGCGCCGACCGGCGTGGCTGCGCCGACCGGCGTGGCTCACCGTCGTCTGCGCGCTGGCGTGGGCCGCCACCGCCGCGGCCGAACCGGCGCGGGCGCTCGTCTTCGCCGCCGTCAGCACGGTCGACGCGGTTGAAGCGCTCGCCGCGCGCTTCACCGAGCGCACCGGCCTTGCGGTCCTACCCGCCTTCGCCGCGAGCTCGGCGCTCGCCCGGCAGATCGACAGCGGCGCGCCGGCCGACATCTTCATCTCGGCGAACGCCCGCTGGATGGACTACCTCGCCGCGCGCGGGCGGATCGACGCCGCGAGCCGCTGCGACCTGGTGCGCAACCGGCTGGTGCTGATCGCGCCGAGCGACAGCGCGCTCGCGCTTCGCATCGCCCCGGGCTTCGCGCTCGCGGCGGCGCTCGAAGACAGCTGGCTCGCCATCGGCGACCCCGATCACGTCCCAGCCGGGCTCTACGGCCGCCAAGCGCTGGAAGCGATGGGCGTGTGGCCGGCGGTCGAAAGCCGCGTGGTGCGCAGCGCCAACGTCCGCGCCGCCCTGGTGCTCGTCGCCCGCGGCGAGGTGGCGGCGGGGGTGGTCTACGCCACCGACGCGGCGGTCAGCGACCGGGTGCGCGTCGTCGACGTGTTCCCGCCCGCGAGCCACGACCCGATCGTCTACCCGATCGCCCGCGTCGCCGGCTCCGACAACCCGGCGGCGGCCGCGTTCTTCGCCTTCCTCGTCTCGGCCGAGGGGCGCGCGGTGCTCGCCGAGTTCGGCTTCGATACGAGCGCGGGGACGTCGTGTTCGCCCTGACCCCGCTCGAAGTCGAGGCGCTCGGCCTCAGCCTGCGCATCGCCGTCGTCTGCGTGCTCGCCAGCCTGCCCTTCGGCATTGCCGTCGCCTGGCTGCTGGCGCGCCGCGACTTCCCCGGCAAGACGCTGGTTGACGGGCTGGTGCACGCGCCGCTCGTGCTGCCGCCGGTGGCGGTCGGCTACATCCTTCTGGTGCTGCTCGGGCGCAACGGGCCGATCGGCGCGTGGCTGTACGACTCCCTCGGCGTCACCCTGATCTTCACCTGGCAGGGCGCGGCCCTGGCGGCGGCGGTGATGGCGTTCCCCCTGATGGTGCGCGCCATCCGCCTGGCGATCGAGCTCGTCGACCGGCGCATCGAGACGGCGGCGCGCACCTTGGGCGCGGGGCCGCTGCGCATCGCCCTGACGATCACCCTGCCGTTGACGCTTCCGGGCATCCTCACCGGGGTCATCCTGGCGTTCGCTCGCTCGCTCGGCGAGTTCGGCGCCACCATCACCTTCGTCTCCAACATCCCCGGCCAGACCCGCACCCTGCCGATCGCGCTCTACACCCTGGTGCAGACGCCGGGCGGCGAGGCCAGCGCGCTGCGCCTGATGGCGATCTCGCTCGCCCTCGCCCTCGGGGCGCTGGCGGTGTCCGAGCTTCTCGCCCGCCGGGTCCGCGCCCGCCTGCGGGGCTAGGCCGTGATCGAGGTCGACGTCCGCCGCCGGCTCGACCGTTTCACGCTCGACGTCCGCTTCGCGTGCGCCGAGACCGGGGTGGTGGCGCTGTTCGGCCGCTCGGGCGCCGGCAAGACGACGGTCATCAACATGCTCGCCGGCCTCGAGCGCCCCGACAGCGGCCGCATCGTCGTCGCCGGACGCACCTTGTTCGACTCCGCGCGCGGCATCGACGTCGCGCCAGAGCACCGGCGCCTCGGCTATGTGTTCCAGGACGGCAGGCTGTTCCCCCACCTGTCCGTGCGCGGCAACCTGCGCTACGGCATTCGCGGGCGCCACGACGCCGAGCGCCGTATCGGCTTCGACCAGGTGGTCGGGCTGCTCGGCCTCGAAGGGCTGCTCGACCGCCGGCCCCATCGGCTGTCGGGCGGCGAGTGCCAGCGCGTGGCGATCGGCCGCGCGCTGCTGGCGAGCCCGCGGCTGTTGTTGATGGACGAGCCGCTCGCCTCGCTCGACGCCCCGCGCAAGGACGAGATCCTCTCCTTCATCGAGCAGCTGCGCGACGAGCTCGCCATCCCCATCGTCTACGTCAGCCACATCATGGACGAGGTGATCCGGCTCGCCGACGAGATGGTGGTGCTGAGCGACGGCCGGGTCGCCGCCGTCGGCCCGGTCGAGGAGATGACCAGCCGCCTCGACCTGCGGCCGCTCACCGGCCGCTACGAGGCGGGCGCGGTCCTCGCCACCCGGATCGAGGCCCACGACGACGGCTTCGACCTCACGTACCTCACCTTTCCCGGCGGACGGCTGAGCGTGTCGCGGCTCGACCTACCGGTCGGCGCGAAGCTGCGCGTGCGCATCCGCGCGCGCGATGTCTCCCTCGCCCTCGAAGCGCCGCGACGAAGCAGCATGCTCAACGTCTTCAGCGGCGCCGTCGTCGACATCAGCAGCGAACCCGGGTCTCAGGTCGACGTACTGCTCGACGTCGGCAACCCCGAAGAGAAAAGCTCCCTGTGGGCGCGGATCACGCGCAAGTCGGCGCACCAGCTCGGGCTGGCGCCGGGAACGCCGGTCTACGCGCTGGTCAAAGCGGTCGCGGTCGACCGTCACAGCCTGGGCCGCGCCTTCGCCGCGGGCCGCTTCAAGGGCACCTGAGCGGCCGCGCCCCGACCCAGGAAAGGGTGGCGCGCCCTGCAGGATTCGAACCTGCGACCGACGGCTTAGAAGGCCGTTGCTCTATCCAGCTGAGCTAAGGGCGCCAACGCGGCTTTACGGACAAGGCTAGCACGTACGAAGGCGGGTCTGAAGGGCCTGTCGAAAAAGGGGCCGAAAAAGCGGCCGAAACAGAGGACCGTCCACTTTCTCGGCCCTTATTTAGGTTGGGCGGTCGTAGCGGAAGTTGTCGGCGTACGACTTGGGCCTCAGCCTGGCCTCCTTGGGCTCGAACACGCGGTAGGCCAGGCCGCGCTTGTCGGCGTAGGCGACGGCCTCGTCCCTGGAGGCGAAGTGAAGCCGCACCTGCCCTTGGGTATCGGCGGACCCGGTCCAGCCCATGAGCGGGTCGATCACCTCGGGCGCCGTGGGGTCGAACTCCAGCACCCACTTCTTGGTGTTGCCCAGGCCGGACTGCATCGCCGTCTTGGCCGGGCGGTAAATGCGCACGTCCATCGCCCCTCTTCACTCCTCTCCCTTCACTCTTCTCCGGTCACTCTTCTCCGGTCACTCTTCTCTGGCGGCCGCGCTCCGCGCGCGGCGGATCGACGCAATCTCTAGATCCGTGGCTATATCCGTGGCTATATACCCGTGAGCGCGACGCCAGGCAAGCGCAGCGGCACGGCAGCGTGGTAAACTGATGGTTTAGGATTTCCGCATAAGCCATTGAAGGAAATGGTCGGGGCGGCCGGATTCGAACCAGCGACCCTCTGCTCCCAAAGCAGATGCGCTACCAGGCTGCGCTACGCCCCGAGGGCCGTCGCCGATTGAGATACACGAACCCGCCGACCACGACAAGGCGGCGACGTTCAACCCGCGCCGGGGATGACATCGAAGCCCGCTCTCGCCACCTCTTGCCCCTGGGCGGCTACGGGGCGGCTACGGGGCCGCGGGAAGCGCGTCGGACCGCACGCGATCGCCCGGCGCGATGCCGAGCCGGGCCGCCGTGCCCGCCGGCAGCTCGAGCACGGCGCGCACCGGCGAGCCCGACGAGATCATCTTCTCGGACAGCGGCGTCGTGTTCGCGGCGATGCGGACGATGCGCCCGTCGGCGGCGATGAACAGCATGTCGAGCGAGATGAGCGTGTTCTTCATCCACATGACCACCGGGCCGCGGCGTTCATACACGAACAGCATCCCGGCGTCGGCGGCAAGCCGGATGCGGAACATCAGCCCGCGGGCGCGCTTGACGTTGGTGCGCGCGACCTCGACCTCGAAGCGGTGGGTGCCGCGGGGCGTGTCGATGAACAGCTCGGCGCGCGGAAACTCCACCGCCGCGCCGACACGTTGCGCACTCGGGCCGCCGGCCTCGGCACCGGGCAAACCGCCGATCCACGATACGGCGATCCATGAGGCGGCCAGCGCGACAAGCGCGACGAACGGTCCGGGACGGCGCGCCGGCCTCACCGCCGCCGGCGCCGCTGCCACGCGGCAGAGCCGAACGCGCAGCCGCAACGACGCGGCGGCAACCGGATCCACCAGTAGTTTACCCCGCAAAGGCAGGGCGAGGATCAACTCGCGTCGATATCGGAGACCTGCGGTCCCTTGGCGCTTTGGCCGATCCGCACCCGGACCTCCTGGCCCGAATCGAGCGTGGTAAGGCCGCAGCGGCGCAAGGTCTGCATGTGCACGAACACGTCGGGCGAATCCTCGTCCACCGTGATGAAGCCAAACCCCTTGTTGGGGTTGAACCACTTCACCGTCGCAGCGACGAACTCGCCGACCTCGGTGAGCGGCTCGTGCCGCGGCCGGTCGTACCCGAGAGGCGAGCGAGGTCGGCGCCGCACGACGGGGCTGGCGGTCGATTCGTCAACCTCGTCGACGCGGTCGACTTGCAGCCCCTTGGGCCCACGGCTGACGGCGCAGACGATCGTCGCCCCGCCAGAAACGCTCTCCAATCCCGCCTGCCGTAACGCCGAAAGGTGGAGAAAGACATCGCCGCTGCCGTCGTCGGCAACGATGAAGCCAAACCCCTTCTCGGCGTTAAACCACTTGACGGTGCCACGGACAACGTGCTGGTCCGCCCCGGCGGTCTCCTCGTCAGGCGACGGCTCGGCCTGTTCCTCGGCCTGTTCCTCGGCCTGTTCCTCGGCCGGCTCATCTGCCGATTCCTCGGCCTGTTCCTCGGCCGATTCCTCGGCCGGCTCCTCGGCCGATGCCTCGATCGGTTCCTCGGCCGGTTCCTCGGCTGATTCCTCCGCCGATTCCTCGGCCGGCTCCTCTGCCGATTCCTCGGCTGATTCCTCTGCCGATTCCTCGGCCGTCTCCTCGGCCGATGCCTCGACCGATTCCTCGGTCGATTTCTCGGCTGACTCCTCGGTCGATTTCTCGGCTGACTCCTCGGTCGATTTCTCGGCTGACTCCTCGGTCGATTTCTCGGCTGACTCCTCGGTCGATTCCTCGGCCGCAGCCTCGGTCGTGTCCTCGCCTGATTTATCTTTCGCTTTTTCGTTCATGACTCTGTTCACTGCATGACTCTGTTCACTGTATGAGTTAGCAGAATATCATATCCATTTCATGTCGACAATTCATCGTTTGAACCCGGTATTTTTGCAGTGAAACCAGCCCTCGCGCGGCCCCGCGGCCCGGCCCCGGGTGCCCCGAGAAGGCGCCGACGGCGCGCGCCCGCCGTGCGGCGTCCGGCGATTCCGGCTTGGCGGTGCAGTGCCCTTGGGGCATACTCCGCGCGCGCCCGGGAAGCTATGCTGCCGACCGTCTCGGACCATCGTATCGTCCCGAGAGTGAATTCAGGCGCTGGCGAGAGGGGCACGGGGGGCATGGGGGGCAAGTTGGTTCACGCAATTAGCTTATACGCGGCGCTGTTCGGCCTCTGGCTGTTGCTTTCGGGGTTTTTCGAGCCTTTTCTGCTCATCCTCGCATTGGTTTGCTGCGCCTTCGTCGTCGCCATCGCCCATCGCATGGACGTGATCGACCACGAGGGCCAGCCCGTCCACATCACTTGGCGTTTGCTGACTTATCTGCCCTGGCTCGCCGTACAGATCGTGCGCGCCAACATCGACGTCGCGCGATGCACGCTGAGCCCCGGCCGGCCGATCGATCCGATCCTGAAATGGGTGCCGGCAGGTCAGCGCTCCGACCTCGGCACCGTGATCTACGCCAATTCGATCACGCTGACGCCGGGCACGGTCTCGACCAGCGCCGAGCCCGGGCGCATCCAAGTCCATGCCTTGACCCGCGATGGGATGGCGGCGCTCGAGAAGGGAGACATGGACGCGCGAGTGCGCGCGGTAGAAGGCTAGCCGCCGTGATCTTCTTCGTGACCGCCTCGGCCATCATCATCGGCATGGCGCTCGCGTTGTCGCGCGCGGTCCTGGGCCCCACCATTTACGACCGCATCCTGGCGATCAACTCGCACGGCACCAAGACGGTCCTGCTGATCGCGGTGATCGGCTTTCTCACCGGCCGCCCCGACTTCCTCGACCTGGCGCTGGTCTACGCCCTCATCAATTTCATCGGCACGCTCGCCGCGCTGAAGTTCTTCAAGTACGGCCGGCTGGGAGACGAGCCGTGAGCGTGCTCCTCGACATATTGAGCTGGCTGTTGCTGATGGCCGGCTCGTTTTTCGTCGTCACCGGCGGCATCGGCCTGGTGCGCATGCCGGACTTCTTCACCCGCCTGCATCCTTCGGGGCTCGTCGACACGATGGGCGCCACCCTCATCGTCGCCGGCCTGGTCCTCCAGGCGGAAGAATGGCAGGTCTCGGTCAAGCTGCTCCTGGTTCTCGTGTTCCTGTACCTCACCGGCCCCACCGCGACGCACGCCGTGGCCCACGCGGCGCTGGTCGGCGGCCTCAAACCGTGGACCAAGGGCAAGGGAAAGGACCAAGACTAATCACCGCGGTTCACGACATTCTGCTGCTCACGCTGCTGCTGGTGACCACGGTCGCCGTGGTCCGGCTGCGCAACCTGGTGGCCGTGGTCATGCTGCTCGGGCTCTACAGCCTGTTGATGGCCGCCGTATGGCTCGTGCTCGACGCGGTCGACGTCGCCTTTACCGAGGCCGCCGTCGGCGCCGGCATCACGACGTTTCTGTTGCTGGCGGCGGTGCTGCTGACCGGGCAGGAGGAGAAGCCGCCGCGGCGCGGCCCGATCGGGCCGCTGCTCATCGTCGCCGCGACCGGCGCCGTGCTGCTCTACGCCACCGCCGACATGCCGCCCTTCGGCGCGCCCGACAACCCCATCCACCGGCACGTGGCGCCCTACTACATCGACCGCTCACTCGACGAGACCGGCGTTCCCAACATGGTCACCGCGGTGCTGGCGAGCTATCGCGGCTACGACACCCTGGGCGAGACCACGGTGATCTTCACCGCGGGCGTCGCGGTGCTGGTGCTGCTCGGCGGCCGGCGGCGTCGGGAAGACGAGATCGAGGAGGACGAATGAGCGACCTTCTGATCCTGCGAATCGTCGCCAAGCTCTTGATCCCGTACATTCTGTTGTTCGGCCTGTACGTCCAGACCCACGGCGACTTCGGCCCCGGCGGCGGCTTCCAGGCCGGGGTTATCTTCGCCTCCGGCTTCATTCTCTATGCCCTGGTGTTCGGGGTCGCCAACGCGCGGCGGGTGGTGCCGCCGCGGCTGATGGCGACGCTGATCGCGCTCGGCGTGCTGCTCTTCGCCGGGGTCGGCCTCGCCGCGCTCTTGATGGGCGGCAATTACCTCGAATACGCGGTCTTCGCCGACCAACCGGCGCGCGGCAACCACATCGGCATCTGGCTCGTCGAGCTTGGCGTCGGCATCACGGTCTCGGCGGTGATGCTTACCATCTTCCTCACCATCGCCGGGCGCGGGCGCTGAGATGGACGTGATCGGCCATTACAACTACTGGGTCTCGATCGTGCTGATGATGGCCGGCTTCTACATGGTCATCGCCAGCGCTAACCTGGTGAAAAAGCTGGTCGGGCTGAACGTGTTTCAGACCGCGGTGTTCCTCCTCTACATCACGATGAGCAAGGTGTCGGTGCCGGACTGCGCGATCGATTGCGGCACCGCGCCGATCTTCAAGGAGGGGTTCACGGTGTACTCGAACCCCCTGCCCTCGGTGCTGATCCTCACCGCGATCGTCGTCTCGGTGTCGACGACGGCGGTGGCCCTGGCGATCATCGTGCGCATCAAGGAGGCTTACGGCAGCGTCGAAGAGGACGAGATGCTGCGGCGGGACGGGGAATGATCTCGCTCCACCTTCCGGCGTTGCAGGTCGTCGTGCCGCTGATTTCGGCGCCGTTGTGCGTGCTGCTGCGGCGCGGCTTCGGCGCCTGGCTGCTCGCCACGGTCATCGCCTGGACCGCGTTTGCCATCTCGCTCGCGCTGCTCGCCCAAGTGTTGTCGGACGGCGCGCTCAGTTACAAGATGGGCGGCTGGGCGGCGCCGTGGGGCATCGAGTACCGCATCGACCGGCTCAACGCGTTCATGCTGGTCATCGTTGCCGGCATCGGCGCGCTCGTCATGCCTTGCGCCTACCACAGCGTGGCGCGCGAGATTGCGCCCGAGCGCCAGCACCTGTTCTACGCCGCCTTTATGCTCGCGCTCACCGGCCTGCTGGGCATCGTCATCACCGGCGATGTCTTCAACCTATACGTGTTTCTCGAAATCACTTCGCTGGCCAGCTACACGCTCGTCGCCCTCGGCGCCGATCGCCGGGCGCTGCGCGCATCGTTTCAGTATCTGGTGCTCGGCACCATCGGCGCCACCTTCATCCTGATCGGCATCGGCCTGCTTTACATGGTCACGGGCACGCTCAACATGGCCGACCTCGCGGCGCGCATTCCGGCGCTGCAGGAGTTGCGGCCGGTGCGCGCCGCCTTCGCCTTCATCGTCGTCGGCGCCGGCCTCAAGCTCGCGCTGTTCCCGCTGCACCTGTGGCTGCCCAACGCTTACACCTACGCGCCGTCGGTGGTCTCGGCTTTCCTCGCGGCGACGGCGACGAAGGTCGGCGTCTACGTGCTCATGCGATTCATCTTCACCGTGTTCGGCGCCCGCTTCGCCTTCGAGATGATGCCGCTCGGCGAGATCCTGATGGTGCTCGGGCTGCTCGCCGTCATGGTCGGCTCGCTGGTCGCTGTCTTCCAGACCAACGTCAAGCGCATGCTGGCGTATTCGAGCATCGCCCAGATCGGCTACATGGCGCTCGGCATCAGCTTCGCCAGCGTCAACGGGCTGGTCGCCGGCATCGTGCATCTGTTCAACCATGCCGCGATGAAGGGCGCGCTGTTCCTGGCCCTCGCCTGCGTGTTCTACCGCTTGGGTTCGGTCGAGCTCGACGCCATGCGCGGGCTCGGGCGGCGCATGCCGCTCACCATGGCAACCTTCGTCGCGGCCGGTATGAGCCTCGTCGGCGTGCCGCTGACGGTCGGGTTCATCAGCAAGTGGTACCTGGTCGTCGCCGCCATCGAGAGCGGCCTGTGGCCGGTCGCCGTGATCGTCCTGGTCGCTTCGCTGCTCGCCCTCGTCTATATCTGGCGCGTGGTCGAGGTCGCCTACTTCCGCGAGCCCGACGGCGACGCGCCGGAGGTGACCGAGGCGCCGGCGGCGATGCTCGTGCCGACCATGGCGCTGGCCGCCGCCTGCATCTACTTCGGCATCGACACCGAGCTGACCGTGGGCGTCGCCACCGAAGCCGCCTTAAGCCTTCTCGAAGGCGGCCCGTGAGCGCTGCGACCGTGCTGCTGCTGGCGCCGCTGACGCCGCTGGCGGGCGCCGTATTGATGTGGCTCTCGCGCCGCCGCCCCAACGTGCGCGAGGCGGTCACGCTCGCGACCGCCGTCGTCCTGTTCGGCCTCGTCGCCTCGCTGTACCCCGAGGTGGCGGCCGGCGGGCGGCCGAAAACGGAGTTCGGGGAGCTGCTGCCCGGGCTCGTGCTCGCCTTCGAGGTCGAGCCGCTGGGCATGCTGTTCGCCCTCGTCTCGAGCTTCTTGTGGATCGTCACCTCGCTCTACTCGATCGGCTACATGCGGGGCAACAACGAGGCACACCAAACCCGCTTCTACATCTACTTCGCCCTTGCGCTCGCCGCGACGGTGGGCATCGCATTCGCCGCCAACCTGCTCACCCTGTTTGTCTTTTACGAGGCGTTGACGATCGCGACCTACCCGCTGGTCGCCCACCACGGCACCGAAGAGGCCAGGGCCGGCGGGCGCACCTATCTTGGGATCCTGCTCGGCACCTCGATCGGCTTCTTCCTGTTGGCCGTCATCGTCACCTGGAACGTCGCCGGCACCCTCGAGTTTTCGCCCGGCGGGATTCTGGCCGGCAAGGCGCCGCCGTGGCTCGTTGGCGTCCTGCTCGCGCTCTACGTCTTCGGCATCGGCAAGGCGGCGGTGATGCCGTTCCACCGCTGGCTGCCGGCGGCGATGGTGGCGCCGGTGCCGGTGAGCGCGCTGCTCCACGCGGTGGCCGTGGTCAAGGCCGGCGTGTTCTCGGTCGTCAAGGTGGTCGTCTACGTCTTCGGCCTCGACTTGCTCGCCGCGAGCCCGAGCCCCGAGTGGCTCGTGTACGTCGCTGGTTTTACCGTCATCGCCGCCAGCCTGATCGCGCTCCGGCAGAATAACCTGAAACTCTTGCTCGCCTATTCGACGGTGAGCCAGCTTTCCTACGTGATCCTCGCGGCGGGGCTGCTGAGCCCGCTGGCCCTGGTGGGCGCGGTGCTTCACATTGGGGCTCACGCGCTCGGCAAGATCACCCTGTTCTTCGCCGCCGGCTCGATCTATACGGCGGCGCATAAGACCGAGGTCAGCCAGCTCGATGGCATCGGCCGGCGCATGCCCTGGACCATGGGGGCGTTCGCCATCGGCGCACTGTCGATGATCGGCCTGCCGCCGACCGCCGGCTTCGTCAGCAAGTGGTACATGCTGCTCGGGGCGCTGCAGGTGGGAAACATGGTCGCGGTCGCCATCATCATCGTCAGCACGTTGTTGAACGCGGCCTACTTCCTGCCGATCGTCTACGCCGCGTTTTTCAAGCCCGAGGCGAACCCACCGGCCGAGCCCGGTCCAGCGCACGGGCGCGGCCGCGTCGCATTGCACGGTGAAGGCGGCGATGCCCCGCCCCCGATCGTCATTGCGCTCACGGTGACGGCGACGCTGACGGTGCTGTTGTTCCTGTTCCCCGGAGCGGCTCTGGAGCTGGCCGGCCAACTAGTGGAGAAAACGCGGTGAGCGCGGACGTACCGAAAGACGACGCTCACAAGCACTGGCTGGTCCGGACCAAGACGATCCGCCGGCTTTGGATCTTATTCATCGCCGCCCTCGCGGTGACGGTGCTGTTCGACTTCATCGTCGACCGACACGGCCGTTTCGGCCTCGACGCAACATTCGGCTTCCCGGCCTGGTACGGGCTCCTCACTTGCGTGGCGATGATCATCGGCGCCAAGGCGCTGGGGACCGTCCTGCAGCGGGAGGACACTTACTACGACCATGAATGAGCCACGACCATGATCGAGGCGATGCCTCCGGGGCTCGTACTGATCGCCGGCGCGTTTCTGCTGCCGGCCACCAGCGGCGTTGCGCGCAAAGCCCTGGTCCTCGCCCTGCCGTTGGCGACCCTGGGGCTGGTCTGGTCGATCCCCGACGGCCCGGCGCTGACCCTCGTCTTCCTCGACTACACCTTGACGCCGGTCGAGGGGAGCAGGTTGGGCCGGCTGTTCGCCACCGCCTTCGCGCTGATGGCTTTTGCCGGCGGCTTGTACGCGGTGAACCAGGCACGGGTGGTGGAGATCGCCGCGGCCTTCGCCCACGCAGGCAGCGCCATCGGGGTCGCCTTCGCCGGCGACCTGGTCACCCTGTTCGTGTTCTGGGAGCTGATGATTATCGGCTCAACGCTGGTCATCTGGTCGGCCGGTACGGACTCGGCGTATCGCGCCGGCATGCGATACACGCTCGTCCATCTGTTCGGCGGCATCGTGCTGATGATCGGCATCATCGGCCACATCGCCGAGACCGGCTCGGTCACGTTCGAGGCCATGCACGCGGACAGCCTGTCCCGCTGGCTGATTCTCGCCGGCTTCCTGGTCAATGCCGGGGCGCCGCCGCTTTCAGCGTGGTTGCCCGACGCCTATCCGGAGGCCAGCCCGTCGGCCACCGTATTCCTCTCGGCCTATACCACCAAGACCGCGGTTTACGTGCTGATGGTGGGTTTCGCGGGCGAAGGGGTCCTGGTGTGGGTGGGCCTCTACATGGTGTTCTACGGCATCATCTATGCGCTGCTCGAAAACGACATGCGGCGCATCCTCGCCTACTCGATCATCAACCAGGTCGGGTTCATGGTAACCGGCATCGGGATCGGCACCCAGATGGCGCTGAACGGCTCGGCGGCCCACGCCTTCGCCCACATCATTTACAAGGGCCTGTTGCTGATGAGCGCCGGCGCCGTGCTGCACCAGACCGGCAAGCGCAAGTGCACCGATCTCGGCGGGTTGTTTCGGTCGATGCCGATCACCACCGTCTGCGGCATCGTCGGGGCCATGGCAATCTCCAGCTTCCCGCTCACCTCGGGCTTCGTGTCGAAAGACATGATCGGCCAAGCCGCGGGCGATCAGCTCCTGGCCCTGGTCTGGTTCCTGTTGGCGGCGGGCTCGGCTGGCGTGTTCCTGCACGCCGGAATCAAATTCCCGTGGTTCGTCTTCTTCCAAAAGGATTCCGGGCTCAGGCCGCCGGACCCACCGTGGAACATGTGGGCAGCGATGTCGCTGTTCGCCTTCCTGTGCATTGGCCTCGGGGTCTATCCGGCGCCGCTCTACGCCATGCTGCCCTATGCGGTGAACTATGTACCCTACACGTCCGCCCACCTCGTGTTCCAGTTCCAGCTGTTGCTGTTCTCCGGGCTCGCCTTCTTTCTGCTGCTGCCGCAGATGAAGCGGACGCTCACCCTCACCCTCGACTTCGACTGGTTCTACCGCCACTTCTTGCCCCGGCTCTGTCGTGCGGTCGCCTCGCGCGGCAGTGAAACGCGGCGCCGGGTGGAGCACGCCACGATGACCCGGATAAGGCTCGTTCTCGAACCCTTCTTCCGTTTCCATAGACCAGAGGGCATTCTGGCGCGAAGCTGGCCGACCGGCGGCGCCACGGTGTGGGTCGCGGTGCTTCTCGCCGTCACCCTCGTCATCTACTACTGGCAGGGCGCGCGCTGAGCGCACGGCGCCAAAGGACCAAGCAACGGAGGGTCAGATGGAATTGAAAGGCGAGTTTCGCATCCCCGCTTCGCGCGCGGTCGTGTGGGCCGGGCTCAACGACCTCGATGTGCTCAAGAAGTGCATCCCCGGCTGCCAGGAGATCGAGAAGACCTCCGACACCGAGTTCACCGCCAAGGTCGTGCTCAAGGTCGGCCCGGTGAAGGCGCCCTTCAAGGGCAAGGTGACGCTGTCCGACCTCGACCCGCCCAACGGTTATAAGATCGTCGGCGAGGGCCAGGGCGCCGCCGCCGGGTTCGCCCGCGGCGAGGCGACGATCCGCCTGGCCGAAGACGGCGGCGCCACCGTGCTCAGCTACGAGGCGCACGCCACGGTCGGCGGCAAGCTGGCCCAGGTCGGCCAGCGCCTGCTCGACGCCACGGCGCACAAGCTGGCGGGCGAGTTCTTCGGCAAGTTCTCGGAGGTGGTCGCGGCGCCCGCCGAGGAGGCGGCCAGGGAGGTCGCGGCGGCAGCCGAGGAGGCGGCCGAACCGGCGCCGGGGGGCATCAGCCCCTGGCTGTGGGTGGCCGGGGTCCTCGCGGTGGTGGCGGCGCTGCTCCTGATCTTCGGCCCCTAGCGCCCGGCGCGTCGTTGCGCGGCGCGATCATGGCCTGTTCCTGACTACAAAGGGGACTGCGCCCTTTTTTAGTTGATGGCGCTGAGGGATTGGTTGCGTACGCGCTCGCGGTAGCTCGCCATGAAAGCCTCGAAGCTGGCCACCTGGGCGACCGCGGCGGGCAGCTCCCGGAAGCTGAGCTTCTTGCGGTCCACGGTCGAGCTGATCAGGTTGAAGGCGTCGCGGTCGGCGCCTCCCTTCATCGCCTCGGCGTAACGCTTGCGCACTCTTTTCAGCGCCGCGCGGTCGTGGGCCAGCGCGAGCGCCACGGCGAGGCGCAGGATTTGGCGGCTGGCGAACAAGCTGAGCGGCACCTCGATCGACGTCTGTTCGAGCACGTACTGGGTCGCGGCGGCCGCGCTGTTCCAGTCGCCCGCGCGCCAGTGGATGTCGGCGCGCAGCAGCGCGGCGTCGCGACTGGCGTCGCGGGCAAGCAGCTTCAACGCCTTGTCGTTCCGCCCGACGTCGGCCAACGCCCCCGCCCTCACCAGGCGGCGCGGGGT
>JADFMW010000163.1 GCA_022563655.1 Pseudomonadota bacterium | reverse complement strand
GGCACCTCGATCGTCACCTTGTCGGTCTCGAGCTCGACCAGCGGCTCGTCGACGTCGACCGCCTCGCCGGCCGCCTTGAACCATTGGGCGACCGTCGCCTCGACCACCGACTCGCCCAGGACGGGCACCCTGATTTCGACACTCATCTTGGTCTCGACCTTCCTCGGGTCCGGCGCCTAGAGCGTCAGGGCCTCGTCGACCAGCGCGGCCTGCTCGGCGACGTGCGTCTTGAGAACGCCGGTCGCGGGCGACGCCGCCTCGGGCCGGCCGACGTAGCGCGGCCGCTTGACGGCGCCGCCGAGCTCGGCGTGCACCGCCTCGATGCGCGGCGCGACGAAGGTCCAGGCCCCCATGTTCTGCGGCTCTTCCTGGCACCACACGACGTCGGCCCGCGAATAGCGCTGGAACTGCTCGGCGAGCGCCTTGGCGGGAAACGGCGCCAGCTGCTCGAGCCGCAGCATGGCGACGTCTGTGGCGCCGCGTTTGTCGCGCTCGGCCTCGAGATCGTAGAACACCTTGCCCGCGCACAGCACGACGCGGCGGATCTCGTCGTCGGGCGCCGATGGCTCGTCCTCGTAGAGCACGCGGTGGAACGCCGTCCCCGGCCCCATGTCCTTGAGGCGCGAGACGCAGCGCTTGTGGCGCAACAGCGACTTCGGCGTCATCACCACGAGCGGCTTGCGGAAGTTGCGCCTGAGCTGCCGCCTGAGCACGTGGAAGTACGAAGCCGGGGTCGTGCAATTGACCACCTGCATGTTGTCCTCGGCGCAGAGCTGGAGGTAGCGCTCGAGCCGCGCCGAGCTGTGCTCCGGCCCCTGCCCCTCGAAGCCGTGCGGCAGCAGCATCACCAGGCCCGACATGCGCAGCCACTTGGACTCGCCCGACGAGACGAACTGATCGATGATCACCTGGGCGCCGTTGGCGAAATCGCCGAACTGCGCCTCCCACAGCACCAGGGTTTCCGGGTCGGCGAGCGAGTAGCCGTACTCGAAGCCGAGCACCGCCGCCTCCGACAGCATGCTGTCGACCACCTCGAAGGTGGCCTGGCCGGGGCGGATATGGTTGAGCGGCACATAACGCTCCTCGGTGACCTGGTCGGTGAGCACCGAGTGGCGCTGGCTGAAGGTGCCGCGGCCCGAGTCCTGCCCGACGAGGCGGACGCCGTTGCCCTCGCACAACAGCGTGCCGAAGGCGAGCGCCTCGGCCGTGGCCCAGCCGATGCCCTCGCCCGACTCGATCGTTTGGCGCTGGTGCTCGAGCAGGCGCTCGACCTTGCGGTGGGCTTGGATGCCGTTGGGTGGTTTGAAGATGCCCAGCGCGACTTCCTCGAGGAGCTTGAGCGGCGCCGCGGTCTTGCCGCGCCGCGGCCCCTCCGCTCCCGCCTGCTCGAAGCCCGTCCAGGCGCCCTCGAGCCAGTCGGCCTTGTTCGGCCGGTAGCTCTGGGCCGCCTCGAGCGAGGCCTCGAGACTCTCGTTGAACTCACCGATGAGCGCCTCGGCCTCCTTGGGCGTGAGCACGCCGTCGGCGATGAGCTTTTCGGTGTAGAGCTGCCGCGTCGTGGGGTGCTGCGCAATCTTGCGGTACATCAAGGGCTGGGTGAACGCCGGCTCGTCGGCCTCGTTGTGGCCATGGCGGCGGTAGCAGATCAGGTCGATGACGACGTCGCGGTTGAAGCGCTGGCGAAACTCGACCGCGAACCGGGCGACGTGCACCACCGCCTCGGGGTCGTCGCCGTTGACGTGGAGGATGGGCGCTTGGACCATCTTGGCGCCATCCGACGGATAGGGCGACGAGCGCAAGTACTTCGGGCTGGTGGTGAAGCCGATCTGGTTGTTGACGATGATATGGATCGTGCCGCCGGTGCGGTGGCCGCGCAGCTCCGACAGCCCCAGCGTCTCGGCCACCAAGCCCTGGCCGGCGAAGGCGGCGTCGCCGTGCAACAACAGGCTCATCACCCGCTGGCGCTTGGCATCGCCGAGCTGGGTCTGCTTGGCGCGGGTCTTGCCCTCGACCACGGGGTTGATCGCCTCGAGATGCGAGGGGTTGGCCGAGAGGCTGAGATGGATCTTCTTGCCGTTGGCGAGCTCGCGGTCGCTCGAGGTGCCGAGGTGGTACTTGACGTCGGCCGAGCCCTGCACGTCGTCGGGATTCGCGGCCTCGCCCTGGAACTCGGAGAATATGGCGGCATGCGACTTGCCCATCACCGCCGCCAGCACGTTCAGACGGCCGCGGTGCGGCATTCCCAGAACGATCTCCTCGACGCCAAGCGCACCCGCCGTCTCGATGATCGCCTCGATCATCGGGATCACGCTTTCGGCGCCCTCGAGGGAGAACCGCTTGGTGCCGGGGTACTTGATGTGGAGAAAGCGCTCGAAGCCTTCGGAAGCGTAGAGCTGGCGCAGGATCTGCCGGCGCTCCTCGACGCTCAGCTCGGGCACGTTGCGGCTGCTCTCGACGCGCTGCTGAATCCACGCCTTCTGGTCGGGGTACTGGATGTGCATGAACTCGATGCCGACCTTCGAGCAGTAGGTTTGCTTGACGACGGTCAGCACCTCGCGCAGCGTCGCGCTCTCGAGGCCGAGGACGCCGTCGACGAAGATCTCGCGATCATAGTCCTCGGCGGTGAAGCCGTAGGTCGCCGGGTCGAGCTCGGGATGGTGCTTCTCGCCGTCGAGGCCGAGCGGATCGAGGTCGGCGATGAGATGGCCGCGCACCCGGTAGGCGCGGATCAGCATCAGGGCGCGGATGCTGTCGCGGGTTGCCGGGTGGACCGCGCCGCTCTCGGGCGCCGGCGCCGGCGCGAGCCCGGCAAGCGCGACCGGCTGGCCGTCGAAGTCGTCCTTCGGCGCCGCCGCGCCCGGCACCGCCGGCGCGCGCGGCGTCCAGGTGGCGCCGCGGACCTCTTCGAGCACCTCCCGAATGTCGTCGCCGAGCTGGGCGAAAAAGCCTTGCCAGCTCGCGTCGACCGAGTTCGGATCGCGCAGGTAGCGGGTGTAAAGCTCCTCGATGAATCCGCTGTTCGCACCGTAGAGGAAAGAGGTTTGTTCGAGCCGTTGTGCCATGGTCAGTACGCCGATCCCTTCACGCGCCGTGATGACGCTTTGCTGCCAGGTGGTGCATCAAAACCCGGTTATCCTTTCAACACGTTTAACATAGTACTGCCGAGCTCCGCCGGCGACTCGGCGACCGTGATGCCGGCGCTCCTCAGCGCCTCGATCTTGTCCTCGGCGCCGCCCTTGCCGCCGGAGATGATCGCGCCCGCGTGGCCCATGCGCCGGCCGGGCGGCGCCGTGCGTCCGGCGATGAAGCCGACGACGGGCTTTTTTCTCTTGGCGGAGCGGATGAACTCGGCGGCCTCTTCCTCCTCGCCGCCGCCGATCTCACCGATCATCATGATGCCCTCGGTCTCGTCGTCGGCGAGAAACAGCTCGAGACAATCGACGAAGCTGGTGCCCGTGATGGGGTCGCCGCCGATGCCGATGCAGGTCGACTGGCCGAGGCCCACGGCCGTGGTCTGCGCCACGCCCTCGTAGGTCAACGTGCCCGAGCGCGAGACCAGGCCGACCTTGCCGCGGCTGTGGATGTGCCCCGGCATGATGCCGATCTTGCACGCTCCGGGCGTGATCACGCCGGGGCAATTGGGGCCGATCAGGCGGCACTTCGAGCCGTCGAGCGCGCGCTTGACGCGCACCATGTCGAGCACCGGGATGCCCTCGGTGATGCACACCACGAGCTTAACGCCCGCGTCAAACGCCTCGAGGATCGCGTCGGCCGCGAACGGCGGCGGCACGTAGATCGCCGAGGCGTCGGCGCCCGTCGCGCGCACCGCCTCCTCGACGGTGTTGAACACCGGCAGGTCGAGGTGCACGGTGCCGCCCTTGCCGGGGGTCACGCCGCCGACCATCCTGGTGCCGTAGGCGATCGCCTGCTCGGAATGGAAGGTGCCTTGGGCCCCGGTCAGGCCCTGGCAGATGACCTTGGTGTCGGCGTCGACGAGAACGCCCATCAGGCGGCTTCCTCGAGGGCCTTGACGATCCTTTCGGCGGCGTCGGCGAGATCCTCGGCCAATACGATGGCGAGCCCCGATTCGGCGAGAATGCGTTTGCCGAGCGCGACGTTCGTGCCCTCCAGCCTGACCACCAACGGCACGTCGACGCTGACCTCGCGCGCCGCCGCGATGATGCCCCCGGCGATCACGTCGCAGCGCATGATGCCGCCGAAGATGTTGACCAGAATCCCCGCGACGTTGGGGTCCGAGAGGATCAGCTTGAAGGCTTCCGTCACCCGCTCGCTCGTCGCGCCGCCGCCGACGTCGAGGAAGTTCGCCGGCTCACCGCCGAACAGCTTGATGATGTCCATCGTCGCCATCGCCAGCCCGGCGCCGTTCACCATGCAGCCGATGTCGCCGTCGAGCTTGACGTAGCTGAGATCGTGCTTCGAGGCCTCGAGCTCGCGGCGGTCCTCCTCGTCCTCGTCGCGCATGGCGGCGAGGTCCTGGTGCCGGAACAGCGCGTTGTCGTCGATGACAACCTTGGCGTCGAGGGCGATCACATCGTCGTCGCCGGTCACCACCAGCGGATTGACCTCGATCAGGCTCGCGTCGCTGGCGACGAAGGCCTCGTAAACGCCGCCGAGAAGCTTCACCGCCGCCGAAACCTGCCTGCCTTCGAGGCCCAGGCTGAAGGCGATCTTGCGCGCGTGGAACGGCTGCAAGCCGATCGCCGGGTCGACGGCGACCTTGACGATCTTCTCGGGCTCGCGCGCCGCGACCTCTTCGATCTCGACGCCGCCCTCGGTCGAGGCCATCACCATGACGCGGCCGGAGGCGCGATCGATCAACGTGCCGAGGTAGAGCTCGCGGGCAATGTCGCAGCCCTCCTCGACGTAGATGTGCCTGACGGTCTTGCCGGCGGGCCCGGTCTGGGGCGTCACCAGCGTCATGCCGAGGATGTCGCGCGCCGCCGCGCCGACCTCGTCGAGCGAGCGCACGAGCTTCACGCCGCCGCCCTTGCCGCGGCCGCCGGCGTGAATCTGGGCCTTGACCACCCACACCGGGCCATCCAGGTCGCGGGCGACCGATTCGGCCTCCTCGACGGTATGGGCAACACCGCCGCGCGGCACCGCCACGCCGTACTTGGCCAGCAGCCCCTTAGCCTGGTATTCGTGAATGTTCATCGGAGTCCAAACTCAAGCGCGACCGTCCTGCGGTTTACGCCTGCGCCGGTTAGAGGGGGTGCCACTTATAGCACTCCAAAATCCCTGCGCAAGCCTTTGTAACCGCGAAATTCCTTACCTGTTTCGGGCCTGTTTCGGGCCTGTTTCGGGACCGCCGCCGGCGCCTCAGAGATCGATGGCGTCGCACAGGCCGCGCACCGCGGCGACCGATTTGTCGAACATCGCCTTCTCGCCCGCGTCGAGCTCGATCTCGACGATGCGCTCGACGCCGCCGGCGCCGATCACCACCGGCACGCCCACGAAAAGCCCCTTGACCCCGTACTGGCCGTTGCAGTGGGCGGCGCAGGGCAGCACCCGCTTCTTGTCCTTGAGATAGGATTCCGCCATCTCGATCGCCGCCGCCGCCGGCGCGTAGAAGGCCGAGCCGCTGCCCAACAGGCCGACGATCTCGGCGCCGCCGTCACGGGTGCGCTGCACGATCTCGTTCAGGCGCTTGCGGGTGGTCCAGCCCATGCGCACCAGGTCCGGGAGCGGGATGCCGGCGACCGTGGAATAGCGTATCAGCGGCACCATGGTGTCGCCGTGGCCGCCGAGCACGAAGGCGCTCACGTCCTCGACCGAGACCGCGAACTCGGCCGCCAGGAAGTAGCGGAAGCGGGCCGAGTCGAGCATCCCGGCCATGCCGACGATCATGTTGCGCGGCACCCCGGCCGCCTGGCGCAGGGCGTAGACCATGGCGTCCAGCGGGTTGGTGATGCAGATGACGAAGGCGTCCGGGCAGTAGCGCTTGATGCCCTCGCCAACCGCGCCCATGACCTTGGTGTTGGTCTCGATCAGATCGTCGCGGCTCATGCCCGGGCGGCGCGGGATGCCGG
>JADFMW010000162.1 GCA_022563655.1 Pseudomonadota bacterium | reverse complement strand
ACCGTAGCGGCGGCTACGCTTTTCGGCTCTCTCCTGGCGGATCGATCCCGCCCGGCGCGATGACGGCCGCATCCTGGTGAGAAATGCGGGCTGGGGTATCTTTCGCGGCGCTCTTGCTCCGCGAGCATCAAGGCCCGCGTGTGCCGGCGCCCAAGGTAGAGCCGTCGCCCAAGGTAGAGATGGCGCCGGACATAAAAAAGGCGATATTATACTTGCCGTACCCGGCAAGGGGGTGTTAAATGATGCACCCTCACAACCGGGTTTGGAGCCTTTGGGACATGCTTGAGGTATTCGCCCACAAATATATCAACCTCGGAAGAAGGATTCAGGCGGCCAAGATCGCCCTCATTATCAAAGATGATGACGAAGAACTTACCCCAGATGTAAAAAAAAGAATGAGAAAGTATCTGAAAGAAATTTTGGAATTATGTAATGATATTGAGTTGCCGGTATCGAAAGAATTATTTTCCGGATTGATAAACGATTTACCTCAATCTCATAGAGAGCTGGAGATTGCTGTGAAAGCGGTAACGTCTGAATTACAGACAAAATTATTTCTTTTCATACCGCCACATAGGGCCGCTTATTACGAGAGCGACTCTATAGTAAATGACGACGTTCAGACGGAGTTCCCGAATGCCAGCATCGAAATGCGAATTGCGGGCAACTGTTATGCGGCCAGCTTAAGTACCGCTTGCGTGTTTCATTGCATGCGCGCGCTTGAGCATGGATTAAAGGCTCTTGCCGCCGATGTTGGCCTGTCCTTTGACATTCAGAATTGGCAAAACATCATAGATCAAATCGAAGCTGAAATAGCGAAATTGCGAGGCTCGTTGCCGCGAGGCACTGCTAAAAACGAAAGGTTACAATTTCTGTCGGAGGCGGCGGCAGAGTTTGCTCATTTCAAGGATGGTTGGCGCAATTATGTCTCGCACAACCGAGCTACGTATGAAGAAGCGCAGGCCCTTAATGTTATGAGCCACGTCCAGACTTTTTTCGCGACTCTCGCGACGCGCTTGAAGGAGTAAGTCTTTTGGGAGACACCACCTTTTTGAACGCGCGCTCGAACCCGGCACCGGATTCGTCGGCACCGAGTTCCTTGGCCTTTGCCACAAACCGCCTGGATTGCGCGGGATCAGCTTTCTTCAATCACTGGACTCCGATTTGCCGATGAGTCGTTCGATAGGTGAGACGCCTACCGACGATACCACGAAGGGCACGCTCAGCGCGAGCCTCATCTTCGATTCCGACTGCGCTCCGATGGCTATATCGGAAATCTAACTCCGCGAGATAGCGGTGAAGGTGTTGTTTTCGGCAGCGTTGATAGACGCCCTTCATGCCGCGCTTGAAGATGCTGAAGAAGCCTTCGATGGTGTTGGTGTGAACCGGGCCAAGCCCATATTCCCCGCGAGTGTGGCGCACAACGTAGTGCTTCGCGAAGTCGCGGATGAGGTAGCGGTAATGCCCCGCTTCATCGGTCATGATCCGCGCCTCGGGGGCAATATGCTCGCGGAGAATGGGCACCACAGTTGCGGACTTCAGGTCATCTATGACCACGCTGCGCGCACGACCAGTATCGCGGTCAACGAGGCTCAGGACTTTGTGTTTATGAGCATAGCCGCGCCCTCTCAGATAGCCCCTGGGCTTTACCGAATAGTCGCGACCTATGAAGGTCTCATCGACCTCGACAACGCCGCCGCCGGCACCGAACGGCGCATGATCGCGCCCACGCATCGCCTCACGAATGCGGTGGCCGATAAACCAAGCGGTTTTCAGGGTCACGCCCAAGGTGCGGTGCAACTGGTTCGCACTTATCCCTTTCTTGCTGGCGCAAACCAGGAAAATCGCCTGAAGCCAGATATGCAGCTTGACGTGGCTGGACTCGAAGATGGTCCCGATCTTGACGGTGAAGGGCTTGCGGCAGGCATAGCACTTGTAGGTGCCTATGCGGGTGCTCTTGCCCTTCAGCTTGCCGCTCTGATCGAAGGTGCCGCAGTGCGGGCATACGCGCCCGTCGGGCCAGACCCGAGCCTCGACAAACTCGTATGCTGCTTCTTCGTCGTGGAAGTGGGGTTTAGAAAGTATGGACATGGCTTTGATTCCTTTCGCGTACCCATAAGGTAGGGCATGCGAATGGGTACGTCAAGTATAATATCGCCATAAAAAAGGCCCCGCGTACAGTTGGGGGGTAGGGATGAACGCGGGGCCTCAAAGTATCACACCAAATATCTGGTGCTGCATTTAATATACACCATTGCTACCGCCAATGCAAGGGACACCCTGGTGGCGGTGATGTGGCAGATTTTGTGTCGGGCGAGAGAGGGGAGTTTTCCCCGTTTTTCTCAACCCGAGATGATCCGGACGATAATGCTTTGGAGCGTCCCCGCCCTCACCTGGAATAATACCAATGTGCACAACTCGCCGCGGGTAATACTCGCAGCCGAAGGAAGGCCGTGCGGATCTTGCATGACTGCGCCGAGGTATCGCCACGTGTCACGAGGCTCGCCCGACCCCAGTCTGTTCGGCGCCGCGGCCTTGAATAGGTCAAACGTTCGACCTAATTAGAACATATGGCCTCGCACGAAGACAGGCCCGGAGACAGGCCCGGAGACAGGCCCGGAGACAGGCCCGGAGACAGGCCCGGAGACAGGACCGGAGACAGGCCCGGAGACAGGCCCGGAGACAGGACCGGAGACAGGACCGGTGGGCACGGCGGCGAGGCAGCCGTCGGCGATGGGTCGGCGGCCGATCCGCCGCACGGCGCCGACCGCCAAGCCGCCATGGGCGGCCGCCCCGCCCGGCCGAGGCGCCGCGCCGACGGCGCGGCGAGCCGTGCGCGCCTGCTCGAGGCGGCGGGAAAGCTGTTCGCCAGCCAGGGCTACGCGGCGGTTTCGACCCGCGCGCTGGCCACGGCGGCGCGGGTCAACCTCTCGGCCATCGGTTACCACTTCGGCGGCAAGCAAGGGCTGTACCGCGAGGTGCTGCGCAGCCTCATCGCCGATACCGAGCCGCTCCTCGGCCCGGCGGTCGAGCACCTCGTCGCCGGGGTCGCGGCGGCCGCCGGCGACCGCGCCCGGCTCGCCGATACCGCGGCCTGGTTCGTGCGTCACCTGCTCACCTCGTTCCTCGCCGACGGCCGCATGCGTTGGCAGATGGCGTTGATGCTGCGCGAGTTCCACCAGCCGTCCGAGGCGTTTCCGATGCTGCTGGATGAGCGCATCCACCCCTTGCACGATGCCGTTGCCGGGCTGGTCGCCGCCGCCACCGGACGCGCCCCGGCCGCGCCCGAGACGCGCCTCTTGACCGCCGCCGTGATCGGTCAATGCATGGCCTTCGGCATCGCCCGCACCGTGATTTGGGCGCGGCTCGGCTGGGACCGCTACACGCCGGAGCGGGTCGAGCAGATCGTGCAAACCGTGACCCCGGCTGTGCTCGCCATGCTCGGCCTGCCCCGCGCTGCGGGCGAGGCGCCCGGCGCGGCGAAGCCGCAGAGGGGCGCGAGGGGCACGAGGGGCGCGAGGGGCGCGGCATGATCGGGCGCTTCTCCAAGGTGGTGCTGCCGCTCGCCATCATCGCCGTCGCCGCGCTCGGCGCGGTGTATATGGCCAAGACCCGGCCCAGGGTCGCGCCGCAGCCGCCGCAGGAACGCGCCTGGGCGGTGGCGGCGGTGCCCGCCTCGCCGGTCGACGTGCGGCCCGAGATGCGCCTGTTCGGCAATATCGTCGCCGGCCGCGAGGTCGAGCTGCGACCGCTGGTCGCCGGCCGCGTGGTCGCGGTGGGCGCCAACTTCGTCGAGGGCGGCGTGGTGCGCGCCGGCGAGCTGCTGATCGCCATCGACCCCTTCGACTACCGCGCCGACGTCGCCGAGAACGAGGCGCGGATCGCCGAGGCCCGCGCCAGGCTTGCCGAGATCGGCGCCGAGCTCGCCGCGGCGAGCGATCTCTCCGAGCGCGACCAGGAGCAGGTCGAGCTGAGCCGCCGCCAAGTCGAGCGACGCGAGACCCTGCGCGGCACCCTCGCCGGCTCCGAGAAGGCGCTCGACGACGCGCGCATGGCGCTCAGCCAGATCGAGCAGCAGGCCATCGGCCGCCGCGAGACCATCGACCGCCTCGGCGCCCGGACCGACCAGCAGGAGGCGGTGATCGAGCGCTGGACGGTGGCGCTCGGGCGCGCCCGGCGCGAACTCGAGCGAACCCGGCTCAAGGCGCCGTTCGACGGCTTCCTGGTCGAGACCAACGCCGCCCTTGGCAAGCGGCTCGGCCTCGGCGACCGCGTCGCCCGGCTGATCGACGCCGGCCGGCTGGAGGCGCGCTTTCACCTCAGCGACGCCGAGTTCGCCCGGCTGCTCGCCGCGGGCGGTTACCGTGACCGCGCGGCCAAGGTGGTCTGGCGGATCGGGACGCAGGCGTTCACCTACGACGCGGTGATCGACCGCGTCGAGAGCGAGATCGACGCCATGAGCGGCGGCGTCGATCTCTACGCCCGCATCGCCGACATCGACGCCGAAGGGGTGCTGCGCCCCGGCGCCTTCGTCGAGGTCAACGTCGCCGACCAATTGTATACGGACGTCGTGCGCTTGCCCGAGCAGGCGCTCCACGACGGCGATACCGTGTACGCCGTGGTCGACGAACGCTTGGTCGCGCGCACGGTCGAGGTCGTCGCGCGCAGCGGCGACGAGGTTCTGGTGCGCGGCGATCTCGCGCCCGACGACATGGTGGTGACGACCCGCTTTTCCGAGATCGGCCCCGGCGTGCTCGTGGCGGTGCGATGACGACCGGCAGCGGGCTCATCGGCGTCTTCGCGCGCCATCCCACGGCGGCGAACCTGTTGATGATCCTGATGATCATCGGCGGGCTGTTCTCATGGAGCCGCCTCAACACCCAATTCTTCCCCGAGTTCGGCCTCGACTGGATCCAGATCAGCGTCGAGTGGCCCGGGGCGAGCGCCGAGGACGTCGACGCCAACATCGTGCAGGCGATCGAGCCCGAGGTGCGTTTCCTCGACGGCGTCAAGCGCGTCAACTCCACCTCGGTCGAGGGCTTGGGCACGGTGTTCGTCGAGTTCGAGCCCGGCACCGACATGCAGGCGGCGTTGGCCGACGTCGAGACCGCGGTCGACCAGGTCACCACCCTGCCCGAAGAGCGCGAGCAGCCGGTGATCAAGCGCATCGTGCGCTACGACAACATCACCCGGCTGGTGATTTCGGGGCCGTACCCCGAGGCGGCGCTGAAGGCGTTCGCCAAGCGCATCCGCGAGGACCTGCTCGCGCGCGGCATCGACAAGGTCGACCTGATCGGCGCGCGCGACGAGGAGATCTGGGTCGAGGTCGACCCCGAGACGCTGCGCCGGCTCGACTTCACCCTCGGCGACATCGCCGAGCGCATCGCCGAGACCTCGCGGGACCTGCCGTTGGGAGACACCCGGGGCGACGCCAAGAAGCAGATCCGCAGCCTGGGTCTGGTCAAGACGGCGCGCGAGCTCGGCCGCGTCGAGGTCAGGTCGCTCCCCGGCGGCGAGAAGATTTATCTGCGCGACATCGCCGCCGTCAGCGAGCGCTTCGAGGACGGCGGGGTGACGGTGCGGCGCGGCGCTCTGCCGGCGGTCGAGCTGCACGTGCAGCGCGCGCTCAACGCCGACGCGCTCGAGCTCGCCGACACCGTCGTGGCCTACCTCGACGAGCAGCGCCCGACGCTGCCGCCCAACCTGCGCATCGAGCAGTACGACGTCGCCGCCGAGCTGATCCGCAGCCGCATCGACCTCTTGCTGCGCAACGGGCTGAGCGGCCTGGTGCTGGTGGTGACCATGACGCTGTCGGACGTCATCAACAACGCCGCCACGGCCACCGACCAGGTCGTGGGGCAGGTTGCTCGCTACCCGGTGGAAATTGGCGAACAGTTCGGCAGGCTCCAACTGGTTCAGCCTGGGGAAGTACAGGCCCTGTCCTTCCAAATTCCCCAGGGGCTCCGGGCGTTCACCATACCGGTAAGCGTGAATAACACTCCGGCGTCCCTGATGGCCCCGGGGGACTTCATAGACATACTGGTTAGCGGTTCTCCCGAGATTTTGCAACAGACGCCGCAATTGGCACTGGTGGGAGGCAATTACGCAAACGCCCG
>JADFMW010000161.1 GCA_022563655.1 Pseudomonadota bacterium | reverse complement strand
TGACTGATCAGCAGCAACAAGGCCTTGTCCGGCGGCTCCTCGAGCATCTTGAGCAGCGCGTTGGCGGCGTTGAGGTTGAGCTCGTCGGCGCAGTCGACGACCACGACGCGCCATCCGCCCTCGGCGGGAGTCAAGCTTAGGAAGCCCCCCGCCTTGCGCACGTCGTCGACGACGATCACCGTGCGCAGGCGCTTTCTGTCATCGAGCGATCGTTCGACGGTCAGGAGATCGGCATGGGAGCCGGCGGCGACCCGGCGGAACACCGGGTCGTCGTTGTCGAGCGCCAGCGTCGGCGCCGCGTCGCCCAGCAGGTCTCCCTGCCCTCCGGCCAGCACGAAGCGGGCGAAGCGATAGGCGAGCGTCGCCTTGCCGATGCCGGGGGGGCCGGTGAGCAGCCACGCATGGGCGAGGCGCCCCGAGCGGTATGCCTTGAGCAGCGCGGCCTCCGCCTCGCCATGGCCAATCAGGTCGGGGTTGGCCCGCGGCGGCGGTGGACCGGTGCTTGCGGCGGCGGCGTTCTCAGCCACCGCGGACAAGTGGTCCAAGCCGTTCCCTCACGGCGGCGAGCACGGCGGCTTGCACCGCGTCCGGCTCGGGCCGCGTGTCGACCACGACGCAACGGCCGGGCTCGCGCCGGGCGATGGCGAGGAAACCCTCGCGCAGCTTTTCGTGAAACGATTTGTCCATGCTCTCGTAGCGGTCGCCGCCGCGTTCGCCGCGCCCGCCCGCGCGCGCTAGGCCGATGTCGGCCGGCACGTCGAGGATCACGGTGAGGTCGGGAACGCAGCCGCCCGCCACCATCTCGTGAAGCCGCTCCACCACGTCTTGTCCCAGCCCTTGGGCGAAGCCCTGGTAGGCGGCGGTCGAGTCGGCGAAACGATCCGAGACCACCCACTCGCCGCGTGCCAGCGCCGGCTGCACGGTCTTTACGAGGTGGTCGCGCCGGGCGGCGCAAAACAGCAGCGCCTCGGTCATCGCATCCCAGCGGTCCGGCTCGCCGCTAACCAAGAGCCGCCGGATTTCCTCGGCGCCGGGGCTGCCGCCCGGCTCGCGGGTGCAGACGACGGCAAGGCCCTGGGCCCGCAAGGCGTCGCACAGCAGCTTCGCGTGGGTCGACTTGCCCGTACCCTCGCCGCCTTCAATGGTGATGAACCGGCCGCGGCTCACGCGTCTGATCCGGATAGGCGGCCGAGGCTCACGGCGACTCCGAGCCCCACACCAGGTAGCCGATGGCCGCGCCGAGGCGGCGGAACATCGAGAGCTTCCCGACATCGGCGCCGGCGACCAGCGGCACCTCGATCGGCGCCGTTCCGGGCGCGGAGACCACCAGCTTGGCGATCGGCTCGCCGCGGGCGATCGGCGCCGGCACCGGCCCCTCGAACACGACCTTGACCTCCATCTTGCGGCGCGCCGCGCGGAGCAGGGTCACCGCGAGATCGTTCTCGATGACGAGCGGCACCGTCGGCGCGTCGCCCAGCCAGACATCGGCGTCGGTCACCGTCGCCCCATTCTCGAACAGGGCGTACGTGCCGAACGCGCGATAGCCATAGTCGAGCAGGCGTTCGGCCTCGCGCAACCGCGCATTGGGACCTTCGAGACCATTGATCACGAGAATCAGGCGCCGCCCGTCGCGTTCGCTCGAGGCGACAAGACCGTGGCCGGCCGCCACGGTGTGACCGGTCTTCAGGCCATCGGCGCCCATATCCCTGTACAGCAGCGGATTGCGATTGCCCTGGCGAATGCCGTTATAGGTGAAACTGGTCTCCGCGTAGTAGTGGTAATACTGTGGGAAGTCGCGGATCGTGCGATGCGCGAGCCACGCCAGGTCGCGCGCCGTCATGACGTGACCCTCTTCGGGCCAGCCGCTTGAGTTCTTGAACACGCTCGCGCGCAGCCCGATCTCGCGGCCGCGTTCGGTCATCTCCGCCGCGAACGCTTCCTCGCTGCCGCTGAGCCCCTCGGCGACGACGATGCAGGCGTCGTTGCCCGACTGCACGATGATCCCGCGCAGCAGGTCCTCGACCGTGACCCGTTTGCCGACCTCGACGAACATCTTCGAGCCGCTCTTGCGCCAGGCCTTTTCGCTGACCAGGAAGGTATCGTCGAGCGCCAGGGTGCCTTCGGCGAGGCGCTCGAACACCATGTACACCGTCATGAGCTTGCTCATCGACGACGGCGCCATGAGCTCGTCGGCGTTCTTTTCGAGCAGCACCGCGCCGGTCGCTTCCTCGACCAGAATCGCCTGGCGCGCGAGGGTTTCCAGCGCCGCCGCCGGCCGCGCCGCGGCGAGCGCCGCGACAAGGCACAGCACGATCCACGAAAAGGCAAAACGACGAAGCCCAGCGAAAACGATCACGAAGTACGACCCTGGTTCGGTGCGGCGCCTGCCGGCCCGCCTAGCCCGCATCAATCGATGACGGAGAGCGCGTCGGAATGGCCCGCGGCAATCACGCGGGCAAGCAGCGCGTTGGCCTCTTCGCGGGTGCCGATGGGGCCGATCCGAACGCGGTAGAACTCACGGCCGCGGACCACCGCCCGGGTCATCCGCGCCGGGCCGAACCGAGCCAGCGTGGCGCTGAGGCGGCGCGCGTTGTCGAGCTTGGTGAAGGCGCCGGCTTGAATGTACATCGTGACCGCTTCGTCCGCCGCCACCGCCAAGGGCATCGCGGCGGCGAGTGCGATCGCCGGCGGCGGCTCCGCGGCGGCGGCCTCGGGCGTCGCGCCGACAAGCGTGATCGGCGGCGGCGGCGGCGCCGCGGCGGCGGCCTCGGGCGTCACGCCGACAAGTGCGATCGGCGGCGGCGGCTCCGCGGCGGCGGCCTCGGGCGTCGCGCCGACAAGCACGATCGGCGTCGGCGGCTCCGTGGCGGCGGCCTCGGGCGCCTTCGCCGCGAGCGTAAACGTCGGCGCCGGCGCCCGGGTGAAGTCCTCGGGCACCATCGGCGCGAGCGCGATCGCCGGCAGGGGCTCCTGGGTGATGACCTGGGGCGGCTGCGCCGCCTCCGCGGCAGGCGGCGGCGCGGCGGCGGCCTGGGGCGGCTGCGCCGCCTCCGCGGCAGGCGACGGCGAGGCGACCATCGTCGCGGCGGGCTCGGCGCGCACGGCTTGGATGCGCACCAGCGTCGTGCCTTGCTCGGAAAAGCCGAGCAGTTGGGCGGCCCGGCGCGAAACGTCGATGATGCGCCCGGTCGTAAACGGCCCGCGGTCGTTCACCGTGAGCGTCAGCGAACGCCCGTTCTCAAGGTTAGTCACCATCACCATGCTGGGCATCGGCAGCGTCTTGTGCGCCGCGGTCAGCGCGTTCATGTCGTAGACGGAACCGTTGGCGGTGGCGCGCCCGTGAAACGGTTCGCCGTACCACGAGGCAATGCCGATTTCGTTGTACTCCGGATCATGTTCCGGATAGTACCAGGTGCCGTACATCTGGTAGGGATCGCCGACCTTGTAAACGCCCTCGGGCGGCGTTCCCTCGACGCGCGCGGCGATTTCCTTGGCGGTGTAGGCAACGAGCTGGACCTCGGAACAGGCGCCGAGGACAAGCGCCAGGACGGCGGGTGCAAGGACGGCGGCGCGGGGCGCGACCCGTCTCATCTTCACGACCGATCTCAGATTCACGACCGGTCTCGTATTCAACAGCTTGTGGTAAATCGCGGGAGCGAACAACGACAATGTGTGCATTCTAACCGCCTCCGATAAGATCGGCAAGGTGTCCGACAGACACAGCAAAGTAATCCGATCGGTTCCACTTCAAGATCGTACGGTAGTTGTCGAGCACAAGGTATGCCGCTCCCTCGAGGCCGCCGGGCGTCACGATCGACGCCTCGTGGTCCTCCATTGTCAGATCACCTCCGCCGGCGCGGCGCACGCCGAGGCGCCGCCAGTCGCCGGGGAGCTTCGCCACGTCGATGCCGACGAGGCTCGGATCGAAACCCTCGGGCAAATCGACCTCGCCGCCCCAAGTCTGGTCGCCGCGCCAGCCCAGGCGCGCGAGATAGTTGGCGGTCGAGGCGAACACGTCGGCCGGGGTGTTCCAGATGTCTTTGCGGCCGTCGCCGTCGTGGTCGACGGCGTAGTTCTGGAAACTCGATGGCATGAATTGGCTCTGCCCCATCGCGCCGGCCCACGAGCCGGTCATTCGATCGGGCGTGATGTGGCCCTTGTCGAGGATTTTCAGCGCGACGAGCAACTCGCGACGGAAGAAATCACTGCGCCGCGCGTCGTAAGCCAGCGTCGCGAGCGCGGCGATGACGCGGAAGCCTCCGGTATACTTGCCGTAGCGCGATTCGACCCCCCACAGGGCGACGATGAAGCGCGGCTGTACGCCATACTCGGCGCCGACCGCTTCGAGAACCGCGCGGTTCTCGCGCAAGGCCCGCCTGCCCTCCTCCACGAGTTCCGGCGTGACCCGCCGCGCCATGTACTCGGAGAACGTTTGCGTCACCTCCGGTTGGCGGCGGTCGAGCTCGATGATGCGGGGGATGGGCTGCAGGCCGGAGAGCGCGGCGGCGAGGGTCGCTTGGCTGACGCCCTGCGATGCCGCCTCGCCGCGCAGCTTCTCGAGCCAGGCCGAAAACGACGGGTCGTGCGCCGCCGCCGGCGTCGCCGCGACGACGAAGCAAAGCAGCGCCGCAAACGCGGCACAGGTTCGGCGCACCATCAGGCGGCTCATGATTTTCCTTTGCCCAAACATTGGTCCGCGAAAAGCGCCGATAATTAACGAACACTCGGAAGATGGCAAGCACTTTTACTCTGCAACAACAATATTAGGTGCCCGCGACTGAACACTTATCGACGACTATTCCATTAAATCAACACTCTAAGAATGCATCTTGCATTGCAATTTGCAATCTTATGAGAATAATCTTTAAATTCAGCTTGTTGCAGATTGTCGTTGACGTAAAAGATGCGCTGCGTGCGGAAGCAGGTCTTCGACAACCGAGCGACAGTGGCTGCGGCGAGATGCGGCGCTTCCGGCCCTAACGCCTCCTAACGCTTCTGGCCCTAAACGGTTGTCAGCCGGCGGTCAAAGAGCGCATCATCGCCCCCCGATGCATGGCGTGACCAGGATCCGTCGCGTGAGGATCGGTCGAGGGGTCGAGGTCCGATCGATGCGATCGCGACCGCCCTGCCCGCCCGGGTCAAGCCATGGCTCGCCACGCGTTGAACCTTGGCGGACGAACGAGATGAGGCAGGAATGACCGGACCGCGAATCTATCCTTGCACCTGGACCCTGTTGCCGGTGATGGGGCCGGTCGAGGCGGCCAGGTTTGCCGCCCAAAACGGCTTCCAAGGCCTGGAGCTGAACTGCGATCCGATTAACTTCTGGCCCGGCCTGATCGACGCGGCGGTGCTTGATGAGCTGGTCGCGATCAGGGACGGCGAAGAGATCGGGTACAACTTTTATGGCCCGTTCACCCTGAACGCGGCCTCGCCGCTGCCCGAGGAGCGCCGCTCGAACGACGAACTGGTGCGGCGCTCCGTGGACCTCGCCGAGCGCCTGGCCAGCCCCCTCTTGTGCGTCCATCCGGGCGTCGTGATCGAGCTTTCGAGCCTCGAGCGCAAAGGGGTGCCGTTCGAAAGCCCGCGTTTCGACCGCGACCGTCTTCTGCGGCACGGTGGCGAGCGGGCGGTGGAGGCGATCGCGCGCTGGGCCGATATTGCCGCCCAGGCCGGCATCACCGTGGCGGTCGAGAACGAGGTCCACACCCGCCACACCGCGGCGCCGACCGCCGAGTCCCTGGCGGCGATGGTCGAGGCCACGGGCCGGAGCAACGTCAAGGTCAACTTCGACACCGGCCACGCCTACGTGGGCGCCGGGCTCGAAGCCGAGTTCGGCGCGCTGAGCAAGCACATCGCCCACTTCCACATGAACGACAACAAGCGGAAAATCAGCGAGCACCTTCCGCTCGGCGAGGGCGCCGTCGACTTCGCCTCGATCGCCGGCTTCCTGGCCACGGTCGATGCCGCGCTGGCGCTCGAGATCTACGCTCCCGAGCGCTCGGTCGAGGCGACGCTCGCGAGCCGCGACTACCTTCTCAAGCTGTTCGCCGAGGCCGGCTGACGGCCCTCGTGGGCGCGCGCGGCGCAATATCACGCACCCGGCGCTACATCACGCGCGCGCCGCCGCGCGGGCGCCCCCAG
>JADFMW010000005.1 GCA_022563655.1 Pseudomonadota bacterium | reverse complement strand
CCCCCCGCCGCGACCCTGCGGGCGGGGCAGAGACGCCGACAGGCTGCGTCAACGCGCTTGCCCGATGTGCCGCATCGCGCGGCGCACGTTTCCTGGCCTCTGTCGGCGTCTCTGCCCCGTGACGACCGCATCCTGGTGAGAAATGCGGGCTAAGGCCCCGCTCGAAACCTCCGTCACGACTTCGGGTCGAGCACGGCGGCGGCGAACTGTGGGTACGTCTCGCCGATCTGCTCTCGCACGGGCCCGCGGACCAGCGCCAGCATCTCGGGCGACGGTCCGGGGGTGACCGGCGCCGACGCCGGGCGGTCGAAGTCGAAGCCGGTGGCGGCGACGACTTCGTCGATGCCGCGGCCGGGGTGCACGCTCTCGAGCCGGAAGCGGCGGCGGGCGGGGTCGAACGAGAATGAGGCGCTGCCGGTGACCAGCGCGACCGGGCCGCCCCGGCGGTAAACCCCTTCCGGCCCGACCCCGGGCGCGCTGACGAAATCGACCTTGGGCACCAGCACCCGCGGGCTGTGCTCCGCGCGGAACAGGATGACGCGCGGGATCATGTAGTAGAGGAAGGTGGAGCCGAACGATCCCGGAAAACGGACCTCGGAGCGGGGGTAGCCGCCGCTGCCGACGAGGTTGATGTTGGCCTCGCCGTCGATCTGCCCGCCGCCGAGGAATAACGTGTCGATCCGCCCCTGGGCGGCGCAGTCGAACAGCTCGCGCCCACCGTCGGTGAAGTCGCTGTGGCGTTTGCTGCCCAGCAATGCGACCCGCATCGAATCGCCGGATAGGGCGCGGGCGAGCAGCGCCGCCGTGCCGGGAATGGGGGACAGGGCGCCGACCGCGACGTGGCGCGCGCCGTCGAGCAGACGCGCAAGGACGGCGATGAGCAGCTCTTCGGCGCGATACGCCGCCACGGGCTCAGGCGGCGGCGCGGGGCGGAGCGTGCCGCGCCAGGTAGCGCGAGAAGCCTTCGGCGCTGCGTGCGAGTCGCGCGTATTCCTTGAGATGGGCGGCGTCGAGCGGGTAGTGGTCGGCGCAGGCCAGCGGCCAGGCGCCGCGCGGCTGGCGCGCGAGCGCCGTCACGTAGATCGCCGGCAAGGTCCCCGCCGCCATGCGCTCGTCGGCGAGCAGGTCGCCGTCGTAGACTTCCTCGACCGTCACGAGGCTCGCCCGGGCGGCGTGCGCCATGGTGACCAGCTCGCGGCGGCGGCCGATCCAGACGTTGCCGAAACCGTCGCCCAGGGCGGCGTGGAACAGGGCGACGTCGGGCGCCAACGCCGGCAGGAGCACGATCGGGTCGCCCGCGCCGAAGGGGTTGTCGATGACCCGCCAGTCGCTCCGGTGGCGCAGCACGTCGGAGCCGATGATCCCCCTGAGCGGCAGGAACGGAACGCCTTTTTCGGTCGCCTGCAAGGCGGCGTGGATCGCTGGGCAGGTCGAGTCCTTGAGCGTGATCGCGCCCGAGCGCACGGCCTCGGTGAAGCGCGGCGCCGGGCCGAACTCGCCGAGGCTGACCGCCGCCGCCTCGAGCGTGGCCACGCAGCCGGCGCCGATCAGCAAGTCGGCCTGCAGGCCGCTCGTCGGGCAGGCGACGAGGTGCAGCCGGTCGGTGCCGCGGCGCACCAGCGCGCGCGTCGCGGCCATCGCCACGCCGCTGTAGTCGGGCGGGACGGCGAGCGTCGCCCCGGCCTCGATGCGCGAGACGAGATCGTCGAGATCGACGTAAGGCGCTTCGTTGCTCATCGCTTGACCCGTAACGGTTGAACCATCGCCATGGGCCGCCGTGCCGCGGAAACCTCGGCCGGCATACCTCAACGGCTGGCGAGCACGTAGTCGCGCAGCGCGCGGGCCTCCATCTCGGTCTCCTCGATGCGGTTCTTGACCACGTCGCCGATGCTGATCATGCCCTTGAGCTCGTCGTCCTCGATGACGGGCATGTGGCGGAAGCGCTGCACGGTCATCATCTTCATGACCTCGGCGACGGTGTCGGTCGGCTTGCACGGGATCACTTCGCTGGTCATCAGGTCGCGCACCTGCATGTCGAGCGCGCGTTCGCCGTTGACGGCGATGCCGCGGATGATGTCGCGTTCCGAGATCACCCCGACGACCTTGCCGTTGGCGTCGCAAACCAGGATCGCGCCGATGCGCTTGGCGTTCAACAGCCGCGCCGTTGCCGCCACGGTCTCGTCGGGGACGATGGTGACAACGTCGGTTCCCTTGACCTTGAGTATGTCCGCAACGTGCATTTTTCCCTCCTCCTGCGGCCCTCGGCTTCGTCCGCCGGCGCCGCGCGACTCAGCGCATCGCCCGCTTGCGGTCTTGCGCCAGCTTCTCGGCCTCGGAAATCTGTTCGCGGGAAAGGAATCGCTCGGCGAACATTCGCTCCCGCTTGGCGCCTGGGAAATCCTGTTCCTCGGCCAGGTTGTACCAGACATATGCCAGCAAGGGGTTGGATTCGAGGCCCCAGCCCCCTCTCATGTACAGACTGGCAAGGTTGCTCTGCGCCGGGCCGTAGCCCTGTTCGGCGGCGCGCAGGTACCACTCGATCGCCCGCGCATGATCCTTGCCGACCCCCTCGCCGGTCTCGAAGAGAACGCCCAGGTGGTGCTGCGCCATCACCAGTCCTTGCTCGGCCGCCCGGCGGTACCACCCGACGGCCTTGTCGTAGCTCTGTTCGATCCCCAGGCCGGCCTCGTACATCGCGCCGGCGTAGTACTCGGCCTCCGCGTCGCCGCGTTCGGCCAGCGGCAGGACCTCCTGCATCGCCGCCGCGTAATCGCCCTGCCGGTAGGCGGCTATGCCCGTTGACAGATCGGCTGCCGCGGGAGCCGCGAAGGCGAGAGCGCCGACGGTCGCGAGCACGATGCGCATCACCGTTCGAGTCCCTGGATGACGTTGCGACACCCTAGCCCAATGCGCCAAATACGGCCAGCTTTGCCTGGAGCCGAACGAACGCCAAGATTTGTGAGGCATTTTGCGCCGTTCCGTGGCATCTTCAAGGCACTTCGCGGCGCTGGCGGTGTCGCCGGCCGCCGCGAGCGGGGAGATCGGCAAGATGTCACAGGAACCGACACGCCGGCTCGACGGCATTCGCCTGTTGTCTAAGCTGCCGCCCGAGGCCCTGAGCGAGATCGCTCAGCGGTGCCGTTGGCGCGAGTACCCCGCCGACACGGAGATCCTCGACCGGGACAGCGAAGACCGCGACGTCTACTTCGTGGTCCGGGGCGGGGTCCAGATCGTCAACTACTCGCTGAGCGGCCGCAAGATCGCCCTCGCCAAGATTGCCGCCGGCGGTTACTTCGGCGAGCTGGCGACGATCGACGGCCGACCACGCTCGGCGGGGGTCATCGCGCTCGAGGACTGCCTGATGGCGACGATGCCGCCAACGGCCTTCAACCAGCTGGTGCTCGACCACCCGGAGCTGGCCATGCACCTGCTGCGGCGGCTGGCGCGCATCATTCGGGCTTGCGACGACCGCATCATGGACCTCAGCACCCTGGGCGCGGTCCAGCGCGTCTATATCGAGCTTCTCGGCCTCGCCGAGCGCGATCCCGCCGGTTCCGGCTCGTGGGTGATCTGGCCGATGCCGGCGCAACGCGAGATCGCGAGTCAAGCGAGCACCACGCGCGAGACCGTCACCCGCGCCATCAGCCAGCTCGTCGCCGAGGGGTTGGTCACGCGCAAGGGCAAGTCTCTTTACATTCGCGATCGCGGGCTGCTCGAGAACCTCGCCGCCGGCCTCGAGGCCGACTGGGGCGAAGACGGCGCGCGCTAGCCGGCGCGTGCGCGGCGTGACGCGCCGGTGAATTGAGCGGGCCGCTGAACGGAGAAGGGCATGGCCAAGGATCTGCCGACGCAGGCGCGCGTGGTGATCGTGGGGGGCGGCATCGTCGGCTGCAGCGTCGCCTACCACCTGACCAAGCTGGGCTGGACCGACGTGGTGCTGCTCGAGCGCGGCACGTTGAGCTGCGGCACCACCTGGCACGCGGCCGGGCTGGTGGGCCAGCTGCGCGCCACCCTGAACCTGACCCGGCTCGCGCAGTACACCGCCGATCTCTACGAGACCCTAGAGGCCGAGACCGGCCAAGCCACCGGCTTCAAGCGCAACGGCTCCGTCGCCGTGGCGCGCACCGCCGAGCGCATGACCGAGCTCAAGCGCAGCGCCTCGATGGCGCGCTCGTTCGGTCTCGACGTCTTCATCATCACGCCCAGCGAGGCGGGCGAACTGTGGCCGCTGATGCGCACCGACGACCTTGTCGGCGCGGCCTTCGTTCCCCGCGACGGCCAGACCAACCCCAGCGACACGACGGCGGCGCTGGCCAAGGGCGCGCGCGCCGGCGGCGCCCGCATCATCGAGAACACCAAGGTCACGGCGATCCACCGGCGTAACGGCGCGGTCGCCGGCGTCGCCACCGACGAGGGCGACATCGCCTGCGAGACGGTGGTCAACTGCGGCGGCATGTGGGCGCGCGAGATCGGCCGCGGCTGCGGCGTGACTGTGCCGCTGCACGCGGCCGAGCACATGTACATCGTGACCAAGCCGATCGAGGGCCTGGCGTCGGACGTGCCGAGCCTGCGCGACACCGACGGCTACATCTACGTCAAGGAGGACGCCGGCAAGATCCTGCTCGGCGGCTTCGAGCCGGTCGCCAAGCCGTGGGGCATGGGAGGCATTCCCGACGACATTTCGTTTCTCCAGCTCGAGGACGATTGGGAGCAATTCGAGCCGTTGATGGAGAACGCTCTGATCCGCGTGCCCGTGCTCGAGACCGCCGAGGTGCGCCAGTTCTTCAACGGGCCCGAGAGCTTCACGCCCGACAACCTCTACATCCTGGGCGAGGCGCCCGAGCTTAGGAACTTCTACGTCGCCGCCGGCTTCAACTCGATCGGCATCCAGTCGGCCGGCGGCGCCGGCAAGGCCGTCGCCGAGTGGATCGTCGAGGGCGCGCCGACGATGGACCTGTGGGACGTCGACATCCGGCGCTTCTCCAGCTTCCAGGGCAACGCCCGCTACCTGCACGACCGCACCTTCGAGAGCCTGGGCCTGCTCTACGCCATGCATTGGCCGTTCCGCCAGCCCGAGACGGCGCGGGGCGTGCGCCACTCGCCGCTGCACGACCGGCTCGCGGAGCGCGGCGCGTGCTTCGGCGTCGTCGCCGGCTGGGAGCGCCCCAACTGGTATGCCCCCGATGGGGTCGAGCCGAGGTACGAGTATTCCTTCGGCCGCCAGAACTGGTTCCCGTACTGGGCCGAGGAGCACATGGCGGTGCGCCGCTCGGTCGGCCTGTTCGACCAGACCTCGTTCGCCAAGTTCCTGCTCGCGGGCCGCGACGCCGAGGCGGTGCTGCAAGGCATCTGCGCCGGCGACGTCGCCGTGGCGCCGGGCAAGGTGGTCTACACCCAGATGCTCAACGAGCGCGGCGGCATCGAGGCCGATCTCACCATCACCCGGCTCGCCCCGGACTCGTACTTCATCGTCACCGGCGCGCCGGTGGCGACGCACAACTTCGACTGGATCAGGCGGAACATTCCCGCCGACGCGCGCGTGAGCTTGACCGACATGACCTCGGCCTACGCGGTGATCGGGCTGATGGGGCCGCGCTCACGCGAGCTGCTGGCGCGCGTCACCGACACCGACCTGTCGAACGAAGCCTTTCCCTTCCTCACGGCGCGCGAGATCGAGGTCGGCTACGCTCCGGTGCGGGCGCTGCGCATCACCTATGTCGGAGAGCTTGGCTGGGAGCTGTACATCCCCACCGAGTTCGCCGCCGGAGTCTACGACGCTCTCGTCGCCGCGGGCGGCGACCTCGGCCCGCGCCTTGCCGGCTATCACGCCATGGATTCGCTGCGCAGCGAGAAGGCGTACCGTCACTGGGGCCACGACATCACCGGCGAGTACACGCCCTTGGAGGCGGGCCTCGGCTTCGCCGTGGCGCTCGCCAAGAACACGCCGTTCGTCGGCCGCGACGCGCTGTTGCGCCAGCGCGAGGAGGGGCTCAGGCGGCGGCTCGTGAGCTTCACCCTCGACGACCCCGAGCCGTTGCTCTACCACGACGAGCCGATCTGGCGCGACGGCGCCATCGTCGGCCGCATCACCTCGGGCTCCTACGGCCATCTGCTGGGGCGCGCGGTGGGCATGGGCTACGTCGCGAACGGGGGCGAGGTCATCGACGCCGAGTTCATCAAGAGCGGCCGCTACGAGATCGAGATCGCCCGCGAGCGCTTCCCGGCGACCGCGCACCTGCGCCCGCCCTACGACCCCAAGAGCGAGCGCGTGCGCGGATGAGGGCGGCGGTTCATCGGGCCCGTTTGTTTCCTAAGCTGCACGTTCACTGGCCTAAGCTACACGTACACTGGCCTAAGCTGCACGTTCACTGGCCTAAGCTGCACGTTCACTGGCCTAAGCTGCACGTTCACTGGCCTAAGCTGCACGTACACTGGAGAGGAGCAGCATGAGAGGTTTCCTACGTTCGTCGTTGGCGGCTTTTTCGGCATCGCCGTCGGATTTGCTATCGGCATCTTCGTTTATCCCTACATCTTCTTGGCCGATGTCGTCGCCATCGAGGAGGTCGTGGGCGTGGAGACCAAGCAGATTATCGCCACCGGCGCCTTCATTCACGCCAACCCATCGGATCCCATCCACTACGGCAGTGGCGCCGTGACGGTGTACGACGATACGGTCCGCCTCGAGCAAGACTTCGAGGTGGGTCCGGGACCCAAGTACCACGTCTACCTCGTTCCCAGCGGCGACGTCACATCGTCGTCGGTGGTGCAGAACAGCATGTTCGTCGATCTTGGGCGCCTGAGGGCGTTCAAGGGCAGCCAGAACTTTGCGGTTCCCGGGGGTGTCGATCTCCATGACTACGGCACCGTGGTCATCTGGTGCGAGCAGTTCGACGTGCTCATCTCGCCGGCAAAACTCGACTTTCGCGAAACCAGCTCCGGTTGACGTCGATGTGGACGACGGGAAACTATCCGGTTGACGTACCATATCCCCTCCTGTATAATGGCTACCTCAATGAGGATGAAGCCATGGCTAAAGCACGACTCGATCTCCGCAACCCGATCTACCACGACGACCGCAAGGCGCGGGAACATCTCGAAGCCCTGCTTTGGCCCTATGGACCGGTGTGCCCGCGTTGTGGCGTGACCGGAGACAGGATTACAAAACTCAACGGCAAGAGCACCCGCCCTGGCGTTCACAAGTGCAAGGACTGCCGCAAGCCCTTCAGCGTGACCATCGGAACCGTCATGGAGCGATCCCATGTCCCATTGTCGAAATGGGTTCTGGCCGCTCAACTCATGGCGTCCAGCAAGAAGGGTATGAGCGCCCTACAGCTACAGCGGATGATCGGCACAAATTACGAAACCGCGTGGTTCCTATTCCACCGGCTCCGCGAGTGTGCCGTCGATCCAGCGCCGGGGCCACTCGGGGGCGCTAACAAGGTCGTCGAGGCCGACGAAACCTACGTCGGCGGCAAGGCCAGGAACAAAGCCTTCGGCCCACCACCGAAGAAACATGCCGTGTTCTCTTTGGTCGAGCGCGAAGGCGAAGTGCGCTCTTTTCACGTCGCTAACGTCAGTTCGAAAACGCTTCGCCCGATCATCGTCAAGACCGCGAGCCGCAAATCCTACCTGATGACCGACGAAAGCCCGGTTTACCCGAAGATCGGCGAGGAATTCACCGGCCATGGAACCGTGAACCACAGTGCCAAGGAATACGTGCGCCGGGCATTCTGGTACACGAACACCGTGGAGTCGTATTTCGCGCTACTCAAGCGCGGCGTCTACGGTACGTTCCACAGCGTGAGCGAAGCCCATCTGCACCGGTATCTGTCCGAGTTCGATTTCAGGCATAACCATCGCAAGGCCAGCGATGCCGAGCGCGCCGAGGCATTGCTGCGCGGAGCCAAGGGCAAGCGCCTCATGTATCAACAACCTCGTCAAGCCGAGAACGTTTAAGCAGAAGGCTCGCGCTTTCCTGCGCTGGCGCGCGAAGCGCGGCGCTGAGTAGGTTTTTTGCCCTTGCGGACGCGCTTCGGTCTGGGCTGCGGAGGCATCTTCAACAAGCGCAGCAAGAGTTCATCGCGCCCTTTTTCCTGCTGCTTCCTAGATTGGTTGTTACCCATGCCCAACTACAAGAGTCCCATGCCGCTGTCAGACGATCATATGCGTCTGATCGGCATTATAGCCGCTCACTGGGAAGCCATCGACATAATGTTGCAGCAAGCGCTCGCTGAGATCATGGAATTCGAATTTCACCGGGTCGCATTACTGACTAGGCACATCAGCTTTGGCGACAAGATCAATCTTCTTATGATCTATGCCCGTCGTGCCTTCCAGGACGAAGGACACAAGAAATTGTGGAGGAAATTCACCGACGCAAACCAGGGCCTCCGAGACGCGAATGATCTAAGAAACAAGTACGTACATTCTGGCTGGCCCAGTGAAGATTCTGGCGACTCACCCATTCGCGCGGCGCTGATCACTAAAGGAGGCAAACTAACTTTGGTCTATGACCCCACACCAATCACGGAGCTTGAGAACGCGGCGGAGCAGATTTATCAAGCCGGTCAGACGTATTTGGAATTTCTCCAGCAATTTGGCCTGCTTCAACCATCGCTGCCCAGATCTCTCTAAGCCCTGGACGCATCGGGCCGCCTAGCGCGATGGATAAACCGCCCGACAACCCACAAACCAACATATCCTCAGTTGGTTCAACTGGGACCAAAACCGCAACGTTCGCAATGTCCTCAGACATTAGCTGGCCTCGGTTGGTACGTCAACCGGATAGTTCCCGGACGACGCCTAAGGATTTATCGGGGGCGCGGTGGGTATGGGCTGAGTCGTGAACGCGGGCAAGGCCGTCGACGCCGAGTTCGTCAAGTGTGGCCGCTACGAGTTCGAGATCACCAGCGAGCGCTTCCCGGCGAGAGCGCACCTGTGGCCTCCCTACGACCCTCGGCGCTGGCGCGTGCGGATGTGAGGGCAGGACGTGACGGTTCGTTTGCACACTCTCACGCTCGCGAGCGGATGGCCGAGCGCGGTGCCACCGAGGAGGAGGTCACGGCAACCGTCGAGAGCGGGGAACGATTCGCCGCTCGTTTCGGTCGCACCCGATTTCGCCGCAACTTCGCGTTCGAGGGCGAGTGGCGGGGCCGCCATTATGCGACCAAGCAGGTCGAAGTCTACGCGGTCGAGGAACGTGACGGCTGGCTGGCAATTACGGCCATCGTGAGATACTTTTAAGCCTTGGAAGGAGTGAGCCCATGAAGCTGACGTACGATCCGCGTCACAACATCGCGTACATACGCCTGCGCGAGAAGACCGCAGAGGTCGAAACCATCCAGGTGAGCGACGAGATCAACATCGACCTCGCCCCCGACGGCACCGTCTACGGCATCGAGCTCTTGAATGCCAACGCCCAGTTGCGGGAAGGCGACAACGGTCGGCTGGTCGTCGTCAACGAATCCAATGGCGAGCAACGGGAAATCCCGCTCGTACGCTAGGATTTGCGTCGCGAACGGGGTGATTCGATTCTACTATCGCGGTTTCTAAATGCGACATTCGGCCGGATCTCCACGGAAACATAGGGGGAGATGACGAATTTGCGCTATGGACTCGCCTGTAGCAGAATGTTTCTACGCGACTACAACCGAGCGGGAGGAGGTTATGGGTCGGGCGCAATCAAGTGGCCTTCACTTAATCTAAGGCCGATACCTCTCTTGTGTTGGCGATGATACAACGTGGAGACCGTCAGCACGATATTGCGGCGTGGTTTGGAGTAAATCAAGGTCGAATTAAGGAAGCAAAGGATGGCATTCACTACCCTGATGCAAAACCTGCCTCCCAAGACGAATTACCGCCGCGAGGCTCGCCGGGACCACGGGCACGCAAGGTGATAAGGGCTATTACCAGAGTGAGAGACCAATTGCAGTCTGGCAGAGAAATATCTAAAGCAACACAAATTCTGGAAGAAGTAATAAAAGACTATTGGGCCGATGCATAAAAATAAAAGCAGATATTACTCCGTTATTTACGCCGACCCGCCGTGGACATTCGCGACGTACAGCGCCAAGGGAAAGGGGCGAAGCGCGGAAGCCCATTACCCTTGCATGAGCTTCGAGGAAATTTGCCAAGTGCCGGTCGCCGAGTGGGCGGCGCGGGACAGCATCCTTCTGCTGTGGGTCACCGACCCGCTGCTGCCCAAGGGGCTGGAGCTGATCGAGGCCTGGGGCTTCACTTACAAGACGGTGGGGTTCTACTGGGCCAAGCTCAACAAGTCGGCGCCGCCGCATTGGTTGATCGAGAAGGACTTTTCCACCGGTATGGGGTTCTGGACGCGCGCCAACCCCGAGCAGTGTCTGCTGGCGACGCGCGGCCACCCCAAGCGGCTGGCGAAGGACGTGCGCCGCCTCGTCGTCGCGCCGCGGCGCGAGCACAGCCGCAAGCCCGTCGAGGTGTACGAGCGCATCGAGCGGCTCGCCGCCGGACCCTATCTCGAAATGTTCGCGCGCCAGGCGCGTCCGGGCTGGGACGCCTGGGGGACCGAGGCGGGGCTGTTCGACGACGGTCCAGTGGCGACCCGCAAGTGGTCGTCCGACCTCAAGAAGGCGGCGCGGCGCCCGGTCTAGCGGCGCGGCCGGCCCCGACACAAACCAAGGGCGCGCCGAAGCGCGCCCACGCAATTCACGCCGGTCCGACGCTACCGATGGATCGTTCGCCGGCCGGGCGGGCCCGAGGGCAGGCTCAGCCGCTTGGCTGGGTCGGGACGACGATCGGCGTCGTCGTGGTGTTGCCGGCCCGGCAGCGCGGGGGTACGGTGCTCCGGCCCTTGGCCATTCCTCGAATCGGAACACAACGACCATGCACACCAACACGTCCGACGAGCGTCCCACCTTCGTGACCCACCTCGAGTGCAGCCTGACCGGCGAGGACTACCCCGCCGACGTGCTCCACGGCCTGTCGCGGGCGGGCAAGCCGCTGCTCGTGCGCTACGACCTGGCCGCGCTCGCCGCCGCGCTTGACAAGGACGCGCTCGCCCGACGCCCGCCCGACATGTGGCGCTACCGCGAGTTCCTGCCCGTGCGCCGCGCCGCGAACATCGTCTCGCTCGGCGAGGCGATGACGCCGATCATCGCGGTGCCGCGGCTCGGCAGCAGGCTCGGGGGCGGCGAGCTGTTCATCAAGGACGAGGGCCGCCTGCCGACGGGCTCGTTCAAGGCGCGGGGCCTGGGCGTGGCCGTCTCCATGGCCAAGGAGCTTGGCGTCAAGCGCATGGCGGCGCCGACCGCCGGCAACGCCGGGGCCGCGCTCGCCGCCTACTGCACCCGCGCCGGCATCGAATCCTATGTCTTCTGCCCCGAAGACGCGCCCGAGGCCACGATCAGCGAGATCGCGCTCAACGGCGCGCGCGTGTGGCGCGTCAACGGCCTCATCAACGATTGCGGCAAGATCGTCGGCGACGGCAAGGACGCGATGGGCTGGTTCGACGCCTCGACGCTCAAGGAGCCCTATCGCATCGAGGGCAAGAAGACGATGGGCCTCGAGCTCGCCGAGCAGTTCGGTTGGAGCCTTCCCGACGTCATCTTCTATCCCACCGGCGGCGGCACCGGGATGATCGGCATGTGGAAGGCGTTCGCAGAGCTTGGCGAGATTGGCTGGATCGGGCCCGGGCGCCCGCGCATGGTGGCGGTGCAGGCGGCGGGCTGCGCCCCGATCGTCAAGGCGTTCGAGGCCGGCGCCGAGCACGCCGAGCCGTGGCCGGACGCGCACACCATCGCCCACGGCATGCGCGTTCCCGTCGCCATCGGCGATTTCCTCATCCTGCGCGCGGTGCGCGAGAGCGGCGGATTCGCCATCGCCGTGACCGACGAGGCAATCGAGGCGGCGCGGGCCGAGGTCGCCCACGCCGAAGGCTTGCTGTTGTGCCCCGAAGGGGCGGCGACGTACGCCGCCTACAAGCAGGCGCTCTCTGACGGGCGCGTCGGCAGGGACGAATCGGCGGTGCTGTTCAACTGCGCCACCGGCCTCAAGTACCCCATGCCAACCGTCGACAACCACCTCGACCGGCATAAGCCGATCGACTACGCGTCGCTGTAGGAGCTCTGAACTCTGAAGCGTCGCACCATCCCAAACGAGCGACTTATGGCGCAGAGCGATCGGCCGGGCCCTTGATCTCGACCGTGTTGCCGTCCGGGTCCTCGATATAGAGCGACGGCCCGTCGCCCTCGGCGCCGTATCGGGTGGCGACTTTGCCGGCCTCGATGCCGTGGGACGCGAGGTGGGCGCGAATCGCAGCCTCGTCGAAAGGTTCGATGCGCAGTGCAAAGTGGTCCATGTTGTGGCCGTCGGGGCCCGGCGCCGGGCCGCCTTTGCGCCCGAGCGGTGCAGCTACGTCGACGAGATCGATGAGCGCGCGGCCGGCGCGAAGCTGGTAAATCCCGGCGTCCTCGAGCCGGCGCTCGACGGTGCAGCCGAGCACGCCGCAGTAGAACGCGATCGAACGCTCGACGTCGCTCACGCGCAGCACCACGTGGTCGATCCCCAGTATGGCGAAGCTCATGGCTCAGCCTTCGTTCCTGGCGCGCTTACCTCGATGAAAGTCACGACAACGGTTATTCCGTCCTCGAATGCTGCTCGAATTTTTGGCCGGGCGCTCACCGAGCGGCCGGCGCTACTCGGCGGCGACCTGGGCGCAGGGGAGGTCCATTCCGGTCAGCCGCGCAAGCTCGGTGCACAGGAAATCGGCGATCGCGCCCATCCCCATGCCCGGCGAGCCTGCCTCGGCTTCGGCCTGAGGGTTGTAGTTGGTATTTGTATTGATATCATATGTATACGCGACGCCGTTCTTGTCTAGGATGAACTCGACGCCGGCGATCTCGATGGCGTTGGCGGCGAGGAAGCCGACGTAGCGCTCGACCAGCGGGTGGTCGAAGTCCTTGATCACCGTGAACAGGCCGGGCGGCTTCTCGCCCCCCGGGCAGAACGCATCGTCGAGGCGGCAGGCGTCGGCCGGGCACAGCTCGAATCCCTGCGAGGTGTCGGCGCGCACGGCGTAGAGAAAGCGCCCGCCGACGAACTCGACCCGGGTGATGTAGGGCTCGGGCGCCTCGATGTACTCCTGCACCAGCGTGATGCCGTCGACCGAGGGCTCGAACTCGGGGCCCTCCACGTAGTCCCGCAGTCCCTTGATGCCGTGGAACAGACGCGCGCCGAGGCCCATGCCGGCGCGGTTGTGCTTGGTCATGAACGGGCCGTCGAAGAGGCGCGCGGCCTCGAGGATGTCGTGGTCGCTGGCCGCCGCCACCGTGCGCGGGGTGCGGATGCCGTGGGCGTTGAGCGCCGCGTACTGGGCCACCTTGTTGACCTCGAGCGCGAGCGCCCGCGTGGTGTTGACGACGCGCCGGCCGTGGCCCTCGAGCCAGGCGAGCAGGCAGGCGGTGTATTCCGGCGCGTAGCGGTGGCCGCGCGTGTGCGACGACGCGCTCATGCGGTTGTAGAACACGCCCTCGGGCGGCGCTTCGTCGAGATTCAAGCGGCCCGCGTCGATGAACCACTCCGCGTAGGGCAGGCCGCGCTCGGCGAAGGCCGCGCGGAGCGGCTCGACCCAGGCGTTGTTCTCGTGAATGACGTAAATCTTGGCCCCGTCCATGGATCCTCCCCGGTGCATCGCCAACGGCGGTGTGCCCGAGGGCCTCAGTTGTGCCTTGGCGCGCGAAATGTCAAGCGACGAGCGCTGCGATGGGCGCGCGGTCCGGCCGCGAGAGAGCGCTGGCTTGGCGGCCCAAGCGCTGTCGTGTTATTGATTGTGTTGGTTTGGATTCTCGTGAGGCCGCGCAAGCCATGAGCCCTTCTCTGGTCGGCCGAGTCGCGCCGTCGAAGACCGCGCGGGAGGAGAATTTCCCGGTCGGGTCGTGGCTGCTTTCGGCCGCGCTGAGGCCGCACGTGGCGTTGTTCTACTCCGTCGTGCGCGCGGCCGACGACGTCGCCGATAGCCCCAAGCTCACGCCCGACGAGAAGATCGCCGCGCTCGACGAGTTCGACGCCGCGCTGAGCGGTGCAACGCCCGTGCCGCCCGGCTGCGAGGCGGCGGCCCGGCTGCGCGCCGATCTGGCGGACATCGGCGTCACCGTCGAGCACGCGCGCAACTTGTTGCGGGCGTTCAAGCAGGATGCGACCAAGAGCCGCTACCGCGACTGGGAAGACCTGCTCGGGTACTGCCGCCTGTCGGCCGACCCGGTGGGCCGCTTCCTGCTCGATTTGCACGGCGAGGACAGCGCCGGCCACGCCGCTTCCGACGCGCTGTGCAGCGCTCTTCAGATCATCAACCACCTGCAGGACTGCAAGGCCGACCACGAGAATCTCGACCGGGTGTACCTGCCGCTCGATTTCTTCGCCGCCGCCGGGACGACGGTCGAGGCGCTCGCCGCGCCGGCGGCGAGCGAGGCGCTGCGCCGGGTGCTCGACCGCACCCTCGACGGCGTCGACGAGCTGGTGGCGGCGGCCCGCCCATTGCCGGCGCTGATCCGGCGGCCCGGCATGCGGCGCGAGGCGGCGGTGATCGTCGCCCTCGCCGAGCGCTTGGCACTGGAGCTCAGGCGGCGCGACCCGCTCGCCGAGCGCGTCGAGCTGACGCTCCCCCGCAAGCTTGGTTGCGCCGCGCGCGGCATCGCGCGCACCGTGTACGGTGGCTCGAGGGCGGGCGCGGCGGACGGATCCGGCGCCATCGCGGCCCTCACGCGGGACAGGGTGCGGCGCTCCGGCACCTCGTTCTACTGGGCGATGCGGCTGTTGCCCCGCGACAAGCGCGAGGCAATGTTCGCCATCTACTCCTTCTGCCGCGAGGTCGACGACATCGCCGACGGGCACGGCGGCGCCGTGACGAAGCGCAAGGCGCTCGCCGCCTGGCGTGATGAGATCGCGGCGTTGTACGACGGCCGGCCCGGGAGAATGATCACCCGCGCCCTCGCCGCGCCGGTCGCCGATTTCCGCCTGCGCCGCGAAGACTTCGAAGAGATCGTGCGCGGCGTCGAGATGGACGCGTGCGGCGCCATGCTGGGGCCGAGCGTGAAAGAGCTCGAGCTCTACTGCTCGCGGGTGGCCGGCGCGGTCGGCCTGCTGTCGGTGCGGGTGTTCGGTTGCGCCGATCCGCGCGCCGAAGCGGTCGCGCTGTCGGTCGGGCACGCCCTGCAGCTCACCAACATTCTGCGCGACGTGGCCGAGGACGCCGCCCTCGGGCGGCTCTATCTGCCGAGCGAGCTGCTCGATGCCGCCTCGATCTACGGGCGCGACCCCCAGGAGGTGGTCCGCCATCCCAACCTGCCCGAGGCGTGCGCGGCGCTCGCCGAGATTGCGCGGCGGCGCTTCACCGAGGCACGGGCCTCGCTGGCCGATATGGCGGCGCACGACCGGGCGTCGCTGCGCCCCGCCGTGATCATGATGGCCGTCTATAGCCGCTTGCTCGACCGCCTCGTGGGCGGCGGCTGGCGGCGGCTCGATCCGCCGGTAAGCCTGCCGCGGGCCGAGAAGATGTGGATTGCGCTGCGTCACGGCGTGCTATAGCCCGCATCCTGGTGAGAAATGTGGGCTAGCCGCGATGCCAAGGGCCGATCGGCGCCGGAGAGACCGGGCCGACCGAGCCGCCCGGCCCGCGCGCGCCACCCGACGCCGCCGGCAGTGTCGGCTCTTGGGTTCCGAAACCGCCTGCCTGCGCGAAGCCGGAGCTTCGCTTCGGCGAAGGCAGGCCGCCAGTTCGCGTATTTGGGTTGCAGGCCGAGCCTGCTCGATGATAGAGACATGCGCGCGGGCCGCCAGCTTGCCGCCGGTCGCGGGGGCGCCGGCTAACGATTCGAACTACGGCGAACGATACGAACCAAAGGGCGACGCAAACGCGGTGGTGAACGAGACGCGAAAGATCGTGGGAGGCCGATCGGCGCGCCCGCGCCACGTTTCACGATAAGGGATTGTTGATGAGAGCGATTATTCTCGCAGCCGGCGCCGGCCGGCGGATGGAGTTCGACGGCCCGCGGGCGCCGAAAGTGTTGCTCGATTTCGGGGGCAAGACGCTGCTGCGACGGCATGTCGAGATCCTGCACCGCTTCGGCATCGACGAGATCGCCGTCGCCGTCGGCTACCGGGTCGACCTGATCGACGCCGAGCTCGCCGCCATCGGCGCCGCCGACGCGATCGAGACCGTGTTCAATCCCGACTACGAGCAGGGCAGCATCGTCACCCTGTGGACCCTCCGCGAGCAGCTTTTGCGCGGCGGCGACGTGATACTGATGGACGGAGACGTGCTCTACGACGACCGCATCATGGAGCCGCTATTGGCGTCTTCGCATCGCAACTGCTTCCTGCTCGACCGCGACTTCGAGCCCGGCGATGAGCCGACCAAGCTGTGCGTGCGCGACGGTGAGCTGGTCGAATTCCACAAGCAGGTGGACGTGCAGTTCGACTATTGGGGCGAATCGGTCGGCTTCTTCCGCCTCGGAGAGCCGGTCGCGAAACGCCTGGTCGCAGCCGCGCTACGCTACCTCGACGCGGGAAAGCGGTACGAGCTTTACGACGAAGCGCTGCGTGACCTCCTGCTCGCCGATCCGCCGGGCAGCTTCGGCTTCGAGGACGTGACCGGTTTGCCCTGGATGGAAATCGACTTCATGGAGGACATCGAGCGGGCGAAACGTGATGTTCTGCCGCTCCTGATCGAGCCGCGCGCCGAGCGGCCGGGCGTGGTGGTCGCGGCCGGGGCGGCGCCGGAAACCGGCGCGGCGAAGGAGCGCGCGCCTAAAGCCGGCGTATCGGGTACACAAGCGGGCTCGAGCGGGGTAATATGAAGCGCGAGGTATCGTTCGGCGTGGCTACTCGTTTTGGCCGTGTTCGCGCGCCCGTGGCGGGCGCATCGCTAGGGGCGGAGCCGGTTGCGTTGCGGGCGGTGCTGCGATATGTCTAGGTCTTAGTATTGCTGTATATTGATCTATTTAATGTTATAGTGCCACGATGTGCCCGAGGGTGCCCGGGGGAGGGGCCTTCGGCGCGAGAGTAGGGTGACGCGAACCGGCCACCGGGGGAGGCGATGAAACCCGAATCAAGCAAAACGCCGTTGCTGGATACGGTGAACGAACCAGCGGACATCCGCGGGTTTGACGTCGAGAAGTTAAAACAACTCGCGGACGAATTGCGCGCCGAGACGATCGACGCGGTGTCGGTCACGGGAGGGCACCTTGGCGCCAGCCTCGGGGTGGTGGAGCTGACAGTGGTGCTGCACCACCTGTTCGATACGCCCGAGGACCGGCTGGTCTGGGACGTGGGTCACCAGGCGTATCCCCACAAGATTCTCACCGGGCGGCGCGACCGCATCCGCACCATCCGCCAGCCCGGGGGCCTGTACGGTTTCACCAAGCGCGCGGAGAGCGTGTACGACCCGTTCGGCGCGGCGCACAGCTCGACATCGATCTCGGCGGCGCTCGGCATGTGCGTGGCGCGCGATTTCGCGGGCAACGGGCGTCGCGTGGTTGCGGTGATCGGCGACGGCGCGATGTCGGCGGGGATGGCGTACGAGGCGATGAACAACGCCGGCTCTATGGACACGCGGCTGATCGTGATTCTCAACGACAACGACATGTCGATCGCGCCGCCGGTGGGCGCGATGAGCGCGTATCTCTCGCGGCTGATCTCGTCGAAGCCTTACCGCTCGATCCGCCATCTGACGCGCGAACTGGCGAAGAAGTTCCCGCGTCCGTTGGAGGCGGCGACGCGGCGCGCCGAGGAGTACGCCCGCGGCATGGTCACCGGCGGCACGTTGTTCGAGGAGCTCGGGTTCTTCTACATCGGACCGATCGACGGGCACAACATCGAGCATCTCCTGCCGGTGCTCCGGAACGTGCGCGACGCCAAGGAGAGCAGCCCCATCCTGGTGCACATCGTGACCCAGAAGGGACACGGCTATCCGCCGGCGGAGAAGGCGGCGGACAAGTACCACGGGGTGGGCAAGTTCGACGTCGTGACGGGGACTCAGAAGAAGTCGCAGACCCAGGCGCCGAGCTATACGTCGGTGTACGCGCAGGCGCTGATACGCGAGGCGGAGGAGGACGAAAAGATCATCGCCATCACCGCGGCGATGCCGTCCGGCACGGGGTTGGACAAGTTCGCCCAGCGGTTTCCCGAGCGCTGCTTCGACGTCGGCATCGCCGAGCAACACGCGGTTACCTTCGCGGCGGGTTTGGCCACCGAAGGGTTCAAGCCGTTCGCCACGATCTACTCGACGTTTTTGCAGCGCGCCTACGACCAGGTGGTGCACGACGTCGCCATCCAGCGGCTGCCGGTGCGCTTCGCCCTCGACCGGGCCGGTCTGGTGGGGGCGGACGGTCCGACCCACGCCGGTTCGTTCGACGTGACCTACCTCGGGTGCCTGCCGGGGTTCGTGCTGATGGCGGCCGCGGACGAGGCCGAGTTGGTGCACATGGTGGCCACGGCCGCCGCGATCGACGACCGTCCGAGCGCGTTGCGCTACCCGCGGGGCGCCGGCGTGGGGGTGCCCATGCCGGAGCGGGGCGAGGCCTTGGCCATCGGCAAGGGCCGGGTGATGCGCGAGGGCACGACGGCGGCCTTGCTGTCGTATGGCGGGCGGCTTCAGGAGTGCCTGCAGGCGGCGGACGAGCTGTCAGCGCGGGGGCTGTCGACGACGGTGGTGGACGCCCGCTTCGCCAAGCCGCTCGACGAGGATTTGGTGCGGCGCCTGGCACGCGAGCACGAGGTGCTGGTGACGATCGAGGAAGCCGCGATCGGCGGCTTCGCTTCGCACGTCATGCAGTTTCTCGCAATTAATGGGTTGTTGGACGCGGGGCTCAAAATCAGACCGATGGTGTTGCCCGACCGCTTCATCGACCACGGCACGCCGGAAGGGATGTACGAGGACGCGGGCCTCAAGGCCCCCGACATCGTCGCCACGGTGCTGGCCGCCCTGGGCCGGCTCGACGCCGGCCAAGAACCAGCCCGCGCCTGAACCCGGACATAAACCCCTCGTTTACGGGCTGACGCTGCGATGAGCCAAGTGCAGCTGCCGCGCATTAATGCGGCCGCGACATCCGTCTCCAGCGATGAGGCGCTCACCGATTCGCTTGACCGGATCGTGGCCGACGCGGCGACGTCGTTGAAGGCGTTGCAATCGCCCGAGGGCTACTGGGTGATGCCGCTCGAGGCCGATGCGACCATTACGTCCGAGTACATCATGCTGCAGCATTTCCTCGACGAGGTCGATCCCGACATCGCGGAGAAGCTCGCCATCTACATCCGCCATGGCCAAGGCGAGCACGGCGGCTGGCCGCTGTTCTACGACGGCGACTTCAACATCAGCTGCTCGGTCAAGGCTTACTTTGCGCTGAAGCTGGCCGGCGACTCGCCGTCGGCACCGCACATGCGCCGCGCCCGCGAGGCGATCCTCGCCCATGGCGGCGCGGCGCGCTGCAACGTGTTCACGCGCATCACCCTGGCGCTCTTCGGCCAGGTGCCGTGGCGCGCGGTGCCAGAGATGCCGGTCGAGATCATGTTGCTGCCGCGCTGGTCCCCCTTCCATATCGGCAAGGTGTCGTACTGGTCGCGCACCGTGATTGTGCCGCTCCTGATCCTCCTGGCGCACCGTCCCCTGGCGCGCAACCCGCGTGGCGTCGACATCGGCGAACTGTTTTCCGTGCCGCCCGATGAAGAGCGCAATTACTTCGCCGAGCGCGGCGTCAGCGCACGCGCCTTTCTGGCGCTCGACCGGGCGCTCAAGCTGGTTGCGCCCGCTTACCCCAAGGCGCCGCGCGCCCGCGCCACCGCCGCCGCCGAGGCGTTCATCGTCGAGCGCCTCAACGGCGAGCACGGCGTCGGCGGCATCTTTCCGGCCATGGCCAACTCGCTGATGGCGTTCGACTGCCTCGGCTATCCGCGCGACCATCCCCACCGGGTCTTGGCCAAGAAGGCGATCGACAACCTGATCATCATCAAGAACGGCCAAGGGTATTGTCAGCCGTGCATGTCGCCGGTTTGGGATACCTGCCTCACGGCCAGCGCGCTGATCGAGGCCGGCGAGCCCGCCGACTCGCGCGCCATCAAGGGGGCGTTGGACTGGCTGGCGAGCAAACAGGTTCTCGACCTGCGCGGCGACTGGGCGGAGCGCCGGCCGGATGTGCGGCCGGGCGGGTGGCCGTTCCAGTTCGAGAACCCTCATTACCCCGATATCGACGACGCCGCGGCGGTCGTCATGCTGCTCGACCGCGCCGGAAACTCCCGATACGCCGAGGCGGCGAGCCGCGGCTCCGAATGGGTCGAGGCGATGCAGAGCAAGAATGGCGGTTGGGGCGCCTTCGACGCCGACAACACTTCTTATTACCTCAACTATATTCCCTTCGCCGACCATGGCGCGCTGCTCGATGCACCGACCGCGGATGTCACGGCGCGGTGCGTGAGCATGCTGTGCCAGCTCGGCCGTGGCCGCGACGATCCTGTCGTCGCCCGCGGGTATGCGCGCCTCATGCGTGAACAGGAGCCCGACGGCTCGTGGTTCGGGCGCTGGGGCACCAACTACATTTACGGCACCTGGTCGGCGTTGTGCGCCTTCAACGTGGCCCAAGAGGACCGCAACGCGCCCCATATCCGCCGCGCCGTGGAGTGGCTCGAGGGCTGCCAGCGGGCCGACGGCGGCTGGGGCGAGGACGGCGCCTCCTATCACGCGGGCCAACGGGATATGGCGAAGGCGAGCACGGCCTCGCAAACCGCCTGGGCCCTGCTCGGACTGATGGCCGCCGGCGAGGTTCACGGCGAGGCGGTGCGGCGCGGCGTCGAGTTCCTGCTCAAGGCGCCGCGCTCGGGCGCCCGCTGGAAGGAGAAGCACTACACCGCGGTCGGCTTCCCGCGGGTGTTCTATCTCAAATATCACGGCTACAGCGCCTACTTCCCGCTGTGGGCGTTGGCGCGCTACCGCAACTTGAGCCGCGGCAATCGGCTAACCACTCCCTACGGGATGTGACCCGAACCGGCGTCGTCACCGGCATGGCGGCCGAGGCGCGATGCCTGCCGCGGCCGGGTGCTGGGGGGGCGCCGGAGGTCGTGTGCTCCGGTGGCAATTCGGCGCGCGCGGCCGCCGGTGCGACGCGGCTGGTGGCGCAGGGCTCGCGGGCGCTGTTGAGCTTCGGCCTCGCCGGCGGGCTCGACCCGGCCCTGCGGCCTGGCGCCTTGGTCGTCGTGGAGACGGTGATCGCGCCCGACGGCCGCTGCTGGGAGGCCGACCGCGATTGGCGCGAGGCGCTGCTTGCCGCGCTCGCCGCGGAGCGGCCCGTGGCCGGCGCGCTCGCCGGCAGCGATCGGGTCCTCGCGACCGTTGACGAAAAGCTGAGACTGTTCGAGGCGACCGGCGCCTGCGCGGTCGACATGGAGAGTCATGCGGTCGCCCGGGTCGCGGCCGATAGCGGCGTGCCCTTCGCGGCGCTGCGCGCTGTCGCCGACCCTGCCGGGCGCGCGTTGCCGCACGCGGCCCTGGACGCGCTCGACGCCGACGGGCGATGGCGGGCGCGGCGGGTGATTGTGGGCCTCGCGAAACGGCCCTGGGAGACGCCGGGCCTGATCGCCCTGGCGTTGGACGCGCGCCGGGCGTTCGCGGCGCTGCGCCGCGGTGCGGCCGCGGCGCCCCTATTCGGCTGCCACGCGCTGGGCTAGCTCGAACTCGGGGGGAACCTCGGGAACGGAGACCGCGGGCCGGGCGTTTTCCAGCGGAATTTCCGGCGCCATCGGGCCTTCGGTGCGTATGCCGGCGAGGCGGACCTTGAGCGCCTTGAACGGCCGGCTCAGCGTGTCGGTGACGGCCGAGGCCTCATAGCCGCAATGGGCCATGCAGTTGGCGCATTTCTCGTAGGCGCCGGTGCCGTAAAGCTCCCACTCGGTCTGCTCCATGAGTTCGCGGAAGCTGCGGGCATAGCCCTCGCCGAGGAGGTAACACGGCCGTTGCCAGCCGAACATGTTGCGCGTGGGATTGCCCCACGGCGTGCAGCGGTAGTCCTGATTGCCGGCGAGGAAGTCGAGGTAGAGGGTCGAGTGGTTGAGCTGCCACTTGCGGCCCTTGCCGCGGCGGAAGATGTCGCGGAAGAGATTCTTCGTCCGCTTGCGGCTCAGGAAGTTCTCTTGCTCGGGCGCCCGTTCGTAGCTGAAACCCGGCGAGACGGTGATGCCTTCGATGCCAAGTTCCGTGACGTAGTCGAAGAACTTGGCCACCTCGGGCGCCACGGCGTCGGAGAACAGCGTGCAGTTGACGTTGACGCGAAAGCCCTTGTTGCGCGAGGCCTCGATCGCCTCGATGACGCGGTCGAAGACGCCGGTTTGGCACACCGAGGCGTCGTGGACCTCGCGCAGCCCGTCGAGGTGGATCGAGAACGTCAGGTACGGGCTGGGCTCGAACAGGTGCAGCTTCTTCTTGAGCAGAAGGGCGTTGGTGCACAGGTAGACGAACTTCTTGCGCGCCACGATGCCGGCGACGATCTCGCCGATCTCGGGGTGGATCAGCGGCTCGCCGCCCGGGATCGACACGACCGGCGCGCCGCACTCGTCAACCGCGCCGAGGCACTCGTCGAGGCCGAGGCGCTTATCCAGAATGTGCTTCGGATACTGGATCTTGCCGCAGCCGGCGCAGGCCAGGTTGCAGCGGAACAGCGGCTCGAGCATCAACACCAGCGGGTAGCGCGACACCCCCTTGATGCGTTGCTTGAGGACGTAGGCGCCGACACGAACCTGTTGAATCAGGGGCACCCCCATGATTTTCTCGCCTTCCTTTTTCGGGCCTTTTTCGGGCCTATTTCGGGCCTATTTCGGGCCTATTTCGGGCGCTCCCTAACGCCGACCAACTCCGGTGGCATCTTGAAATGGACTTGCTCTTCGGCTCCGTCAAGTTTCTCGACTTCGATTTCGCCCATCGCGCGCAGTTGCGCGACCACCTCCTGCACCAGCGTCTCTGGCGCCGAGGCGCCGGCCGTGACGCCAACCACCTCGACGTTCTCGAACCACGACGGATCGAGCGACTCGGCATCGCCGACCAGGTAGGTGGGAATGTTCGCTTCCTCGCCGATTTCCCGCAGTCGGTTTGAGTTCGAACTGTTCGGCGAGCCGATGACCAGGATGATGTCGACCAGCCCGGCAAGCTTGCGGATCGCCTGCTGGCGGTTCTGGGTGGCGTAGCAGATGTCGCGTACGTCGGGGCCGAGGATATCGGGGAAATGATTTTCCAGTGCCTCGATCACCGTGCGCGTGTCATCGACGCTCAGCGTCGTCTGCGTCACGTAGGCGACCTTCTTCGAGTCTCTGACCTCGATCCTGGCGACATCATCGACTGTCGAAACGAGATGCACGCCGCCGTTCACCCGGCCGCGCGTGCCCTCGACCTCGGGGTGCCCCTCGTGGCCGATGAGGATGACCTCGCGTCCCTCACTCTCGTACTTTTGTGCTTCCTTGTGAACCTTGGCGACGAGCGGACAGGTGGCGTCGATCACCGGCAGCTCGCGTTCCGCCGCGTCGTTGGCGACCTTTCGCGAGACGCCATGGGCGCTGAAGATGGTGATGGCGCCGTCGGGTATCTGGTCGATCTCGTCGACGAAGCACGCTCCTTTCGATCTCAGGTTATCGACGACCTGCTTGTTGTGGACGATCTCGTGGCGGACGTAGACCGGCGGGCCGTAGATCTCGAGCGCCCGCTCGACGATGGCGATGGCGCGCTCGACGCCGGCGCAGAATCCTCTGGGTTGAGCGAGGACAACTTTCATCGGGCGTTGTATCCCTTGCCGTCTGTTGGCCCGGACCCCTTCGGCGCGAAACGCCTGTCGGGGGTACACCGGCAACCGATTGAGTTCTCTAATAAGATAGGGCGGGCCGTAGCTGTTAACCAGGAATTAGCTGTTAACCAGGAATTAGCTGTCAACCAGGAATTATCTGGCTCTAGATCGCGAATTTTTCGCATTCTATTTTGCTCTTCTAGAACCGTCAATTGGGAAAGTTTGCCGAAGGCGTCGTTTAGAGTGCGACTGCGCCCTCGGGAGTGCGCGTGCGGTTGCGCGCCGAGCTTGCCGCGGGACTCGGCCGCGGCCGTTCCCCAGCCCAGCCGCCGCCCGGCGTCCGCTGTGGGCTTGATGGCTGGCGGGTGGCAGTGTATGTTCCGGGCCATGCAACGCTTACTCAGCTGCGTCGTCCTAGCCTTTTTCTGTTTATCCCCAGGCCCGACAGCGAACGCCGACGAGACGCCGGCGACTGCCGTGGTCGAAGCTCTGCACGATTCGCTGATCGTAGCGATGAAGGAGGCCGCCACGACGTCTTTCGACGACCGCAGCGCCCGCCTCGGGGAGGTGATCGCCGTGACGTTCGACATGGGGATGATCGCCCGCATCTCGATGGGGCGCTATTGGAAGTCGTTCGACCAGGCGCAGCAGGAAGATCTGACCGCCGCGCTGAGGCGCCTGACCGTGGCGACCTACGCCGGGCGTTTCGACGATTATTCGGGTGAGAGCTTCCGGGTGCTTTCGGAGGAGTCGGCGCCGCGAGGCACCATTTTCGTCAAGACCGAGCTGGTCAAGAGCGACGGCGACATTGTCAGGCTCAACTACCTCATGCGTTCCACCGATGCCGGCTGGCGTATCGTCGACGTCTATTTCAAGGCCAAATACAGCGAGCTCGCGGTCAGGCGCTCGGAGTACAGGTCGGTGTACAAGCGCGTGGGCTTGGACGGCCTGATGGCCGCGATCGAGCAAAAAATCAAAAGCTACAATTCCGTCATCGTGCAATAGCCGGGTGACCCGCCGTGGCGGCGGGCGACGGCCGCGGCTTGACGCGGGGGCTGCCGGATGCGGCGAATCAAGATCACCGTCGGTGCGGTCGAGTTGACCGCCGAACTGTTGAACACGCCGACCGCCGACGCGATCTGGCGCGCGCTGCCGATCGCCTCGAAGGCGCAGACCTGGGGCGAGGAGGTCTACTTCGGGGTCCCGGTCGCCGTGCCGCTCGAGGCCGACGCCAAGGACGTGGTCGAGGCGGGCGAGCTTGCCTTCTGGGTCGAAGGGAGCAGCATCGCCATCGGCTTCGGCCGCACGCCGATCTCGCACGGCGACGAGATCCGCCTGGCGGCCAAGACCAACATCTGGGGCCGGGCGCTCGCCGACGTGACGCTGCTCAAGGCGGCGAAGGACGGCGACCCGGTCGCGGTCACGCAGCTCGTGCCATAGCCCAAGGTAAGTTTACGGCCGAGGTAAGTTTACGGCCCAGGTAACTTTACGGCCGAGGTAAGTTTACGGCCCAGGTAACTTTACGGCCCAGGTAACTTTACGGTATTTCCGACGCCTGGCGCCGCTACCGCGCACCGGGCAGGGGAGGAGCCCGATCGTGAAGATCGCCATCATGGGGTCCGGCGGGGTCGGCGGCTATTTCGGCGCGCGGCTGGCCGCCGCTGGCGAGGACGTCCGCTTCATCGCCCGCGGCGCGCACTTGGCGGCGATGAACGAACGCGGCCTTAGGGTTGAAAGCGCCAACGGCGATCTCATGATCCGCCCGGTCAAGGCGACCGCCGAGCCGGCGGACATCGGCCCGGTCGATGTGGTGATGTTCTGCGTCAAGCTGTGGCAAACCGACGGCGCCGCCGAACGGATCGGCCCACTCGTGGGCGACGGCACCGGGGTGGTCTCGTTCCAGAACGGCGTCTATGCCGAAGAGCGACTCGCCGCGATGCTCGGCGCCGAGCACGTCATGGGCGGCATCGCCCAGATCCTTGCGGTGATCGGCGAGCCCGGCGTCATCGTGCACACCGGCGCCACGGCGCGGTTGGAGTTCGGCGAGCTGGACGGCCGGCGGAGCGGGAGGGCGGCGGCCTTGCTCGCCGCCTGCGAGAGGGCCGGCATCGACGCGGCCATTCCCGACGACGTCGACGCGGCGATCTGGCGCAAGTTCATCTTCATCACCAGCTTCAGCGCGGCGACGTGTCTCACCCGCTCGTCGCTCGGCCCCATCCGCGCCGACGAGGCCGGCCGGGAGCTGATCGAGGCGCTGCTCGGGGAAGCGGCCGCGGTCGCCCGGGCCAAGGGCATTGCCATCGCCGAGGACCTGGAAGCGCAGTTGATGGGTGTCCTGGACAGCTGGCCGGACCAGGCGACCACCTCGATGCAGGCGGATCTGGAACGGGGCAATCGGCTCGAGGTCGACTGGCTCTCCGGCGCGGTGGCCCGCCTCGGCGCCGAGGTCGGGGTCGATACGCCGGCGCACCGAACCGCCTGGCAGGCGCTCAGGCTGCACGCCGCGGGCGGCGGGCGTCGTTGAGATATCAGCCGGAAGGGCCTTTAGAGCGTTATCCGGTCATCTTTACACGGTAAAGATGACCGGCGTTCAAGCGCCACGCAGGTGCCCGCCGCAGGCGCCCGTCGCAGGGGCGGCGGCCCGCGGTCGCGGGCTGGCATGATCCGATCGTAACCATTCGATCGGATTGCTCTAGGCGCCAGGTTCGGCGCCAGGTTCGGCGCCAGGGTCCGGCCGTGTCGTCGGTTCCACAGGCGGGCACGCCATCCTCACGCCGGCGCCCGGCGAGAGCGGCGCTACTCGGAGCCTAGGGACGGCAAGCGCGAATGCACCCGACGGTCTCTCCCACGCT
>JADFMW010000160.1 GCA_022563655.1 Pseudomonadota bacterium | reverse complement strand
CGCCGCGCTGATCACCGCGCTCGGCACCAGCGTCGGGCCCGAGGACTTCGACCTCTCGAAGCTGCGCTATCACAAGGTCATCATCATGACCGACGCCGACGTCGACGGCTCGCACATCCGCACGCTCTTGTTGACCTTCTTCTTCCGCCAGATGCGCCCGCTGATCCAGGCCGGCCACCTCTACATCGCGCAGCCGCCGCTCTACCGCGTCAAGCGCGGCGCCAGCGAGGTCTACCTCAAGGACGACAAGGGGCTCGACGCCTATCTGATCGACCAGGGCCTGGCCGACGCGGTGTTCACCCAGTTCGACGGCCGCCAGCGCGCCGGCGACGACCTCGCCGCGCTGATCGCCCAGGCACGCGCGGCCAACGCGCTGATCAAGGCGTTCGGGCAGCGCGTGCCGGTCGCCATCGCCGAGCAGGTCGCGGTTGCCGGCGCGCTCAACGCCCAGGTGCTGACCAACGCCGAACAGGCGCAGCTCGCCGCCGAATACGTCGCGCGCCGGCTCGACGCGCTGGGCGCACCCGAGGAACGCGGCTGGCAGGGCATCGCCGACGAGGCCGGCGGCATCGTGTTCACGCGCGAACTGCGCGGCGTGCCCGAACGCCACGTCATCGACCGCTCGCTGATCGTCAGCGCCGAGGCGCTCAAGCTCGACGCGATGGCCGCCGACCTGCAGGCGACGTACCAGGGGTCCGGCACGCTCAGGCTCAAGGACCGCGAGGTCGAGATTCTCGGCCCGACGGCGCTGATCGAGGCGGTGCTCGCGCAGGGCCGCAAGGGGCTTACGATCTCGCGCTTCAAGGGCCTGGGCGAGATGAACCCCGACCAGCTGTGGCTGACCACTCTCGACCCCGCCGACCGCGCGCTCTTACAGGTCAGGATCAAGGACGTCGAGGAGTCGAACGAGATCTTCGAGACGCTGATGGGCGACGTCGTCGAGCCCAGGCGCGAGTTCATCCAGGCCAACGCGCTCAAGGTGGTCAACCTCGACGTATAGCATTCGACCCACCGGGTTAGGCGCTTATGGCGAAGCGGCGGCGCAAGGGGGGCAAGCAAAGTAAGCCGCCGCGGCGGCGGTCGGTGCTCGGCCGGGCGCTGAAATGGCTCGCGGTGGCCGCCGTCTGGGCCGCCGTCGGCGCCCTCGGCCTGGTCGCCTGGTACGCCTACGACCTGCCGGACGTGAGCCGCCTCGGCGAGCGCCAGCGCACCCCGAGCGTGACGCTCATCGCCGCCGACGGATCGACGATCACGCGCTTCGGCGACCTCTACGGCGCGCCGGTGGGGGCCGACGAGCTGCCCGCCCACCTCAAGCAAGCGGTGCTGGCGACCGAGGACCGGCGCTTCTACCGCCACTTCGGGCTCGATGCGCTGGCGCTGGCGCGCGCCGGCCTGGCCAACCTGCGCGCCGGCCGTATCGTCCAGGGCGGCTCGACCCTCACGCAGCAGCTGGCCAAGAACGTCTTCCTCACGCCCAAGCGCACGCTCAAGCGCAAGGTGCAGGAGCTGTTGCTGGCGCTGTGGCTCGAGCGCAAGTTCACCAAGGACCAGATCCTCACGATCTACCTCAACCGAGTCTACCTCGGCGCCGGCGCCTACGGGATGGAGGGGGCGGCGCGGCGCTACTTCGACAAGTCCGCCCGCGACGTCACCTTGAGCGAGGCGGCGATGCTCGCCGGCCTTCTGAAGGCGCCGTCGCGCTATGCGCCGACACACGATATCGCCCGCGCCCGGGCGCGGGCCCGGCAGGTGCTCGCCGGCATGGTCGCCGCCGGATATCTGACATCGGCGGAGGCCGAGGCGGCGGAGAGGCACCCGGCGAGGGTCGTGCGCGCCCGGCGCGCCGGCCGCGGGCCGCGCTACTTCGCCGATTGGGTGCTCGACCAGGTTTCGGGCTACGTCGGTCCCGGCGCCGGCGACATCGTCGTCGTCACCACGCTCGATGCGCGCTTGCAACGCACCGCCGAGGAGGCGGTCGCGTGGGCGCTGGCCGGCGACGGCGCGCGGCGCGGCGTCGGCCAGGCGGCGCTGGTGGCGCTCGCCCCCGACGGCGCGGTGCGGGCGATGGTCGGCGGCCGTGACTACGGCGCGAGCCAATTCAACCGCGCCACGCAAGCGCTGCGCCAGCCGGGCTCGGCGTTCAAGTTGTTCGTCTACCTCGCCGCGCTCGAGGCCGGCCTTTCTCCGGACGACGTGGTCGAGGACGCGCCGCTGACCATCGCCGGCTGGAGCCCGCGCAACTACGACGATCGCTACGCCGGCCCCGTGACGCTGCGCGAGGCGGTCGCCCGCTCGCTCAACACGGTGGCGGTGCGCGTCGCTGAGCGCATCGGCCGCGACCGCGTGATCGGCGTGGCGCGCCGCCTGGGCATCACCTCCGAGCTCGGCGCCGACGCCAGCCTGGCGCTCGGGACCTCGGAGGTGAGCCTCATCGAGCTGACCGCCGCCTACGCCACCCTCGCCAACCGGGGCCGGGGCGTGTGGCCCCACGGAATCCGCGAGATCCGCTCGATGGACGGCGCCGCGCTCTACCGCCGCGCCGGATCGGGCCCGGGCCGGGCCGTGGCCAAGCGTCCGTTGCGCCTGATGGTCGACTTGCTCGAGGGGGTGATCGCCGCGGGCACCGGCCGCGCCGCGGCGCTGCCCTGGCCGGCCGCGGGCAAGACCGGCACCAGCCAGGACTTTCGCGACGCGTGGTTCATCGGCTTCACCCGCGACCTGGTCGCCGGGGTGTGGCTCGGCAACGACGACCACGCGCCGATGAAAGGGGTGAGCGGCGGCGGCCTGCCGGCGCGGCTGTGGGCGCGCTTCATGCGGGCGTCGCACGCCGGCGCCCCCGGCGGCGAGGACGTCAACCGCTAGCGCGGTCGATCAGGTGGACGAACGAGCCCGCGACGGCGCCCTGGGCGAAGCCGGCCGGCGGCAGCGCGCGCCCGGCGGCGTTGGCGCAGTCGAACAGGGGCGCCGAGGTATCCTCGCCCGAGGCCCGGCCGTAATGGAACTCGTGGCCGCGGAACTCGGCCCCGGCGGCGCCCAGCGGGCCATCCCGGGCCAGCGCCACGCGGCGGTAGCCGAGGTGCAGCCGGCGCTTGACGAACGACGTCTCCAGCGGCACCAGGCCTGCCATCCGGTGGCGCGCGCCGGCGCCGTCGACCAGCCCCCGCCCGAGCACCATGTAGCCGCCGCACTCGCCGTAGACCGCCGCGCCGCGTGCCGCGGCCGCGCGCAGACCGGCCATGAAGCGCCGATTGCCGGCGAGGCGGCCGGCGTGCAGCTCGGGGTAGCCGCCCGGCAGGTACACGGCATCGGCGGCGCCGTCGGGCGCCTCGTCGTCGAGCGGCGAAAACAAGCCGACCTCGGCGCCCGCGGCGCGCCAGCCATCGAGCACCCAAGGGTAGGAAAACGCGAAGGCGGCGTCGCTGGCGACGGCGATGCGCTGGCCCAAGGGCGGCAACGGCACGGCCTCGCCGCTCTCGCCCGCGGTGCGCGCCGGCCGGGCGAGGCCGAGCAGCGCCGTGGTGTCGAGGTGGGCGCCGACCACGTCGGCCACTGCGTCGAGGAATGGCTCGATGTCGTCGTGCTCCACCGCCTGCACCAGCCCGAGGTGGCGTTCGGCCACGGCGAGCCGCGCATCGCGCGGGATGCAGCCGAGCACCGGCACGGTCCGCGCAGCCTCGCAGGCGGCGCGCAGCACCTCGGCGTGCGCCGCGCCGGCCACCTGGTTGAACACTACCCCGGCGAGCTCGATGTCGCGGCGATGGGCGGCGAAACCACGCACCAGCGCCGCCGCCGAGGCGCCCTGGCCGCGCACGTCGACCACCAGCACCACCGGCCAGCCCGTGAGCGCGGCCAGATCCGCGGTCGAGCCGCCGCCGCCGGCGGCCCCGTCGAACAATCCCATCACGCCTTCGCCGACGATCGCTTCAGCGCCGGCGGCAAGGCGCGCGGCGAATGTGCGCACCGTTTCGGGCCGCATGGCCCAGACGTCCAGGTTGACGCAGTCGCGCCCGGCGGCGGCGGTGTGGAACGCGGGGTCGATGTAATCCGGCCCGGCCTTGAACGCCGCCACCGAGACCCCCCGTCGGCTCAGCTCGCGCAGCACGCCGAGGGTGACGACGGTCTTGCCGTGGCCCGAGGCGGGGGCGGCGATGATCAGGCCGGGCGCCATGCGCCGGCCTCAGCCAGGTTCGTGGGGCTCGCCCGGCGGCGCGCTCCCCTCGCTCGCGCCCAGCCAGTCGAGCGAGGCGCGCAGGCGCACGACCTCGCCGACGACCACGATCGCGGGCGGCTCGATAGCGGCGGCGCGCGCCTCGGCGGCGCAGCGCCCCAGCGTCGTCACCAGCACCCGCTGCTCGGGCGTGGTCGCCTTGCTGACGATCGCGACGGGGGTGTCGGCCTCCCGTCCCGCCGCCAGCAGCCGCTCGGAGATCTGCTCGAGGTGCTTGAGCGCCATGTAGAACACGAGCACCTGCGCGCCGCGGGCGAGGGCCTCCCAGTCGAGCTTTTCGGGCACCGCGCCGCCGGCGGTGTGGCCGGTGATAAAGGAAACCGCCGTGTTGGCGTCGCGGTGGGTCATGGGAATGCCGGCGTAGGCGAGCCCGCCCACGGCGGCGGTGATGCCGGGCACCATCCGGAACGGAACGTTCGCCTCGGCCAGCGCCAGCGCTTCCTCGCCGCCGCGGCCGAACATGCACGGATCGCCGCCCTTCAGGCGGCACACCCTCAGCCCCTCGCGGGCAAGCTCGACCAGGCGCTTGGAGATGTCGGGCTGGCTCGGCGACGGCCTGCCGCCGCGCTTACCGGCGTAGATGCGCTCGCATCCGGGCGGCGCCAGCTCCAGCACCGCCTCGCTCACCAACGCGTCGTAGACCACCACGTCGGCCTGGCGGAGCGCATGCAGGCCCAACAGCGACAACAGGCCCGGGTCGCCCGGCCCGGCGCCGACCAGCCACACCGCGCCCGGCTCGAACCGGGGCATGTCGAAGGGCAGCGAGTCCATGGCTCAAGGTTACCCCGAAACCGCCGCTCCCGCCTACCCAGCGGTTGCCGAGATGGGTTACGATCGCCGCGATGACACGAAAGCCGCCTGGAGAGCTGCGCAAGGGCTGGGCCACGGGGGCGTGCGCCACCGCGGCCACGCGCGCCGCTTACGCCGCCCTGCTCACGGGCCGTTTCCCCGACCCCGTCACCATCACCCTGCCGCGCGGCGAACGGCCGAGCTTTCCCCTGGTGCGCGCCGAACGCCGGCCCGACTACGCCGAGGCCGCGGTGGTCAAGGACGCCGGCGACGACCCCGACGTCACCCACGGCGCGACCGTCGCCGCGCGGGTCAGGCCGGCGGCGCCCGGGGCGGGCGTCGAGTTCCGCGCCGGCGAGGGGGTGGGAACGGTCACCTTGCCGGGGCTGCCGCTCGCCGTCGGCGAGCCGGCGATCAACCCGGCCCCGCGAAAGATGATGAGCGCGGTGGTCGCCGAGCTGGCGGCGGCGCACGGCGCTGCGGGCGACGTCGAGATCACGATCTCGATTCCGGGCGGCGAGAAGCTGGCCAAGCGCACCTGGAACCCGCGGCTGGGGATCGTCGGCGGGCTGTCGATCCTCGGCACCACGGGCATCGTCATCCCGTACTCGTGCTCGTCGTGGATCCGGTCGATCCACAATGGCATCGACGTGGCGCGCGCCACCGGGATCGAGCACGTCGCCGGCTCGACCGGCGCCACCTCGGAGGCCGCCGTGAAGCAGATGTACGAGCTCGGCGACACCGCCCTCCTCGACATGGGCGACTTCGTCGGCGGCATGCTCAAGTACCTGCGCAAACGCCCGCTGCCGCGGCTCACGATCGCCGGCGGCTTCGCCAAAATCTCGAAGCTCGCCGCCGGCCATCTCGACCTCCATTCGAGCCGCAGCGGCGTCGATGTTGCCGCGCTCGCGGCGGCGCTCGCGAAGCTTGGCGCCGCGCCCGAGCTCGTCGCCCGCGCCCGCGCCGCCACCACCGCGAACCAGGTTCTGGCGCTCGCCCGGGAGGGCGGGGCGCCGCTCGCCGATGTGGTGGCGCGCCGCGCCCGCGAGGTGGCGCTGGCGACGCTCTCGGGCGGCATCGCCGTGGATGTGGTCGTGTTCGACCGCGAGGGCAGGCTCCTGGGCCATGCCGGGCCGTGAGCCGCGCCGGCTGCTGATCC
>JADFMW010000159.1 GCA_022563655.1 Pseudomonadota bacterium | reverse complement strand
TGGTGGCGCAGGAAGCTGGCATCGAAATTCTGCGGCCTGCCCGGCGGCAGTCCTTCGGCCAGTGCGACATTCTGCCAGTAGGTGGTGAGCCGTTTGAGTGCAGCCTTGTCGATTCCGACTTCAAAGCCCGCTTCCTCAAGGTTGGCAACCATGCGGTTCGCCTCTGGCAGCGAGGAACCATCGCCGCCGGGGCCGACGCCCACATGAATTGCGGAGATGCCAAGTTTAGCCGCCTCAAGGCTGGCGAGCATTCCCTGACCGACCGTGGTGTGGGCATGGATTTCAAGCGGGCGGTCGCCGATGGCCGCCTTCACCGCCGGGACCAGCGTGCGTGCGCGGTCCATCGAGAGAAGCCCTGCCGGATCCTTGATGTAGAACAGGTCGATGTGCGGGCTTTGCCCGACCGCGCGGGCAAAATCGGCATAGAACTGGTCGGTGTGTATTTCCGAAAGGGTGAAGGTCAGCGCGGCCATGACCTCGGCCTTGCCTTCCTCCTTCACCAAACGCGCTGCCTCGATCACGGCGGGCACTTCATGCATCGGATCGAGCAGCACGAAACGGCCCACGCCGTTGCGCTGGAGCGCGCGATAGACCAGCCGCATGAACTCCGGATCGGCCTGCTGCCATGCGATGAAGCGCAGGCCCGTGGTGATGAACTGGAGCGGTGTTGACGGCATGGCGGCGGCCATGCGGCGCAGGCGCTCCCACGGATTGTTGCGGAAATAGCGGACCGCAACGGCCATGTGGCTCGACGAGGTGAAATCGATGGCGCGAAAGCCGCATGCCTCGGTCAGGGCCGCGGCCTGGAGCATGTGCGCGGTGTTGAGGCCGGTTGCGCCCCACAGGCTCTGGTTGCCATCGCGCATGGTGACATCGACGAGGCGGATCTGCGTCATTGGCCAAGTCCTTCGAGAAAGCCGGTATCGACGCCGCCAGCGATGAAGCGCGGATCGGCAATGATCCGGCGGTGCAGCGGCGCGGTGGTCGGCATCCCTTCTATGTGCAGCGCGGCCAGCGCCTTGCCGAGGCGGTGGACCGCCTCTTCGCGTGTCTCGCCATGGACGATGAGCTTGCCCATCAGGGAATCATAAAACGGCGGCACCTCTCCGCCCACGCTGATGTGGGTATCGACGCGCACGCCTTCACCGGCGGGCCAGTCCGCGCGGCCCGCGCGCCCCGGCGATGGGCGGAAACCGGCATCGGGATCTTCCGCATTGATCCGCACTTCGATGGCATGTCCATGCGGGCGCACCATGTCCTGCGTCAGCGTGAGCGGCTTGCCCATGGCGACCAGCAGCTGCTGCTCCACCAGGTCCACGCCGGTGATCGCTTCGGTGACCGGATGCTCCACCTGAATGCGGGCGTTGAGTTCAAGGAAATAGAACGAGAAATCATCTGCATCGACAAGGAATTCGGCCGTGCCTGCGCCCCGATAGCCAAGGTGCCTTGCGAGGCGGACGGCTGCCTGTTCGATACCCTCGCGTGCCGCCAGCGGCACGGCGGGGGCAGGTGCTTCTTCCACCAGTTTCTGGAAGCGGCGCTGGATGGAGCAATCGCGCGTGCCAAGGTGAATGGCGTTTGTGCCATCTCCCAGAACCTGCACTTCGACATGGCGACCGCGCGCGACGAAGCGTTCGACATAGACCGCGCTGTTGCCGAATGCGGCCTGCGCTTCGGCTTGCGCCATGTCGAGTGCGGCGTCGAGGTCTTGCGCCCGGTCGACCCGGCGCATGCCCTTGCCGCCGCCGCCCGCCACGGCCTTGAGCATGACCGGGTAGCCGAGCTTGCGGGCAATCTTCGCCGCCTCGCCGCCGTCGCGCGGCAGGGCGTCGTGGCCGGGTATGGTCACGAGCCCCGCCTCCCGCGCCAGCCGCTTCGATTCGAGCTTGTCGCCCATCGCCTTGATGGCCGCGGCACCGGGGCCGATGAAGGCGACGCCCGCGCCTTCCACCGCCTCGGCGAACGCCGCGTTCTCGGCCAGGAAGCCGTAACCCGGGTGCACCGCCTCGGCGCCGGTGTCGTGAACGGCCTTGAGAATGTTCTCGATCGCCAGGTAGCTCTCGACCGCCGGCGCCGGACCGATGGCGACCGCCTGGTCGGCCATGCGCACGTGCAGCGCGTCCTCGTCGGCCTCCGAGTAGACCGCGACGCACGCGATCCCCATGCGCCTGGCCGTGCGCATGACGCGGCAGGCGATCTCACCCCGGTTGGCGATTAGGATCTTGGAGAACACCGCGCCCGGCCCTTCCTGTGAACCTTCCACTCGCCGTTTCCGCCCGTCCAACCGCTGAGGCGAGCCAAAAGGGCAGCGTTTGTCAACCGATGGCGTCGTCCCGCGGAGCGGTTAGTCTCCCGAGGGCGGGCGGAACAGCCCCATCGCATGGGCCTTTATGTCTTGCTCCCGTGCCCCCCCAGCCGCCTCATCCTGAGGAGCGGGCGCAGCCCGCGTCTCGAAGGATAACGTGGCTCATCGGCGGCGTCGCGATAGGACTTTCAAGGCGCCAAAATCACCATTGATCAACGCCTCCTTCTTGGCCCGGCTCCACCCCTTGAGTTGTCGCTCGGCGGCTATCGCATCGGTAACCCCTTCGAAGTCCTGAACGTACAGAAGCTCTACCGGCCGTCGCCTCGCCGTATACCCGCCGTATGTCCCGGCATTGTGCTCTGCGACGCGCTTCTCGACACTGCCGCGCGTACTCCCGACGTAGTAGCGCCCGTCGCTACAGCGGAGGATATAGACGTGTGCGGTCATACAGTATCGAGCGTACACGGCCCGCCCTCATCCTTCGAGACGGCCTGCGGCCTCCTCAGGATGAGGGCTATCGTCGAGCCGCTGCGGACCATGCGCCGTATCCTAAGGAGCAGGACAAGGACCGCGCCCCACCGCACCCCGGCTACCGTCGGCGGGCCTCGTCGATCAGCTCCTCGACCTTGCGCTGCTCCCAGTCGCGGGTGAACCAGGGAAGCCGCTCGTAGACCTGCAGCGCGTGCATCCCGACCGCCAGCCCCCAGCCGAGAAACGGGTAGAAGAACCACGGCTCGCCCGGCGTGTACAGGTCGATCACGAGCATCGCGAAGCACACGATCGAATAAATCGTCAGGTGCGTATAGAACGCCTTGAGCGCCCGCACGCGCCGCCACGCCCAGCGCTCGATCCTGGACTCCTCGGCCGCCTCGCGCGCCGCGATGCCCGGGTCGAGTTTCACCGGCTCGCTCGCGGCGCCGCGCGCCGGGCGGCGTTCGGTCGTCATCCGAGCCTCCTCTGCGTCATCGCGGTGTCCTGTCTTACCCCCTGCTAGAGCGGAATGTTACCATGCTTCTTCGCCGGATTGTCGAGGCGCTTGGTCTTGAGCATGGCGAGCGCGCGGCAGATGCGCCGACGCGTGTTGCGCGGCAGGATGACGTCGTCGATGAAGCCGCGGTGGCCGGCGATGAACGGGTTGGCGAACCTCGAGCGGTACTCCTCGGTGCGCTTCTCGATCTTGGCCGCGTCGCCCGAGTCGGCGCGGAAGATGATCTCGACCGCGCCCTTCGGCCCCATCACCGCGATCTCGGCCGTGGGCCAGGCGTAGTTCACGTCGCCGCGCAGGTGCTTCGAGCTCATCACGTCGTAGGCGCCGCCGTAAGCCTTGCGGGTGATCACCGTGACCTTGGGCACGGTCGCCTCGGCATAGGCGAACAGCAGCTTGGCGCCGTGCTTGATGATGCCGCCGTGCTCCTGCGCGATGCCGGGCAGGAAGCCGGGCACGTCGACGAAGGTGACGATGGGGATGTTGAAGCTGTCGCAAAAGCGCACGAAGCGCGCCGCCTTGCGCGACGACTCGATGTCGAGGCAGCCGGCGAGCACCATCGGCTGGTTGGCGACGACGCCGACGGTCGATCCCGCCATGCGGCCGAAGCCGATGATGATGTTCTTGGCGAACTCGGGTTGCAGCTCGAAGAAGTCGCCTTCGTCGACCACCAGCTCGATCAGCTCTTTCATGTCGTAAGGCTGGTTCGGGTTCGCGGGAACCTGCGTATCGAGCGCCGGCTCGGCGCGGTCGACCGGGTCGTCGCTGGGCCGCGTCGGCGGGGGCTCGCGGTTCGACGCCGGCAGGAAGTCGATGAAGCGGCGGGTCAGCTCGAGCGCCTCGACGTCGTTCTCGAAGGCGAGATCGGCGATTCCCGACTTCGTGGCGTGGGTGATCGCGCCGCCGAGCTCCTCGTGGGTGACCTGCTCGTGGGTCACCGTCTTGACCACGTCGGGGCCGGTGACGAACATGTACGACGAATCCTTGACCATGAAGATGAAGTCGGTCATCGCCGGCGAGTAGACGGCGCCGCCGGCGCACGGCCCCATGACGAGCGAGATTTGCGGCACGACGCCCGAGGCCAGCACGTTGCGCTGGAACACCTCGGCGTAGCCGGCGAGAGAGTCCACTCCCTCCTGGATGCGCGCGCCGCCCGAATCGTTGATGCCGATCACCGGTGCGCCGACCTTCATCGCGTGGTCCATGACCTTGCAGATCTTGCCGGCGTGCGCCTCGCTCAAGCTGCCGCCGAACACGGTGAAGTCCTGGCTGAAGACGAAGACGAGGCGGCCGTTGACGGTGCCGTGGCCGGTGACCACGCCGTCGCCGGGAATGCGCTGCTCGGCCATGTCGAAGTCGGTGCAGCGGTGCTCGACGAACATGTCGAACTCCTCGAACGAGTCGGGGTCGAGCAGCAGCTCGAGCCTTTCGCGCGCCGTCAGCTTGCCCTTCTTGTGCTGGGCGTCGATGCGGCGCTTGCCGCCGCCGAGCCGCGCCTGGGCGCGCTTCTCCTCGAGGCGTTCGATGATCCCTCTCATGGCCTTCCCACTTTCAGCGCAGCCTTGCCACGCGATCCATCGCGCGGCGCGGGTCTCACTTTATAGCCTCCGGAGCGCCAACGCGACATCCCCCCTCGCCCTCAGCCGCGGGCGAGCGCGAGGAGGCGCGCCGCCGCGAGGATATCTTCGCGCAGACGCGCCCGCCGCGCGGCGGCCTCGGCGTCCTCGCCCCAGCGCTCGACCTGGTGGCTTTCGTCGAGCTGGCTCAAGCTCCACGCCTCATCGGCGTCGATGCGCCCCGCGGCGACCGCCAGCGCGATGACCAGCGAGCCGGAGGCGGCCGTGAGCGCGTGCAGCGCCGCGAGCGCGAGGTCGTCGAAGCCGGCGACCACCGCGCGCAGGGCGTCGCGAGCGTCGTCCCGCTGGGCCAGGGGAATCACGCCCACGGTCACCTCGAGGCGGGCGCCCCAGTGCGCCGCGATCCAGTCGAGCAACGGCTGCCAGCGCTCGTGCTGGCGGGCGGCGAGATCGGCCGGCGCCTCGGCGCGGTGGCAGACGAGATCGGTCGTGGCGTAGGCGGCGACCTCGTCGACCAATCGCTCGCGCCCGCCGCCCGCGAGGCCGGCCGCGCTGGCGGCGAGGCGGGTGAGCGGCATGGTCTCGGGCCGGACCTCGTCGCTTTGCGCCCGCCATTCCTGGGCCACGGCGCGGGCCTGCGCCGCGCCCGGCAGCACCAGCGGACGCCGCCCCGGGCCGCGGGCCTGCCGCCCGTCGAGCATCACCGCATGGCCGCCCTCGACCGGGGCGACGCGAACCCGCTTGTAGAGGCGCTTCATCGCGCCCTAGCCCTCGGCGGCGGCGGCGAAGAAGGCGTCGGCTTCGGCATCCGGGTCGAAGCCGAGATGGCGCCAGGTTTCGCGCATGTGGTCGGGCAGCGGCGCGACGATGCGCACGTCGCGCCCGCCGGGCCCGGGCAGCACCACCGCGCGGGCGTGCAGATGCAGCCGCTTGGCGATGCCCTCGCCGCCGAGGAACGCCGCCTGGCCGCCGAACTTGCCGTCGCCGACGATCGGCGCGCCGAGCGCCGCGCAGTGGGCGCGGAGCTGGTGCGTCCGCCCGGTGTGCGGCATCAGCGCGAGCCATGCACAGCGCCGGCCGAGGGCGTCGATCACGCGATAGCGCGTCACCGCCGGCTTGCCCCCTTCGGCGCCGCTCACGCGCTCGCCGCGCCGCCCGGGCCGCTCTATCTCAGGGGCTCCGGCGCGCGCCCGCCGCCATCAACCGTGACCCTGGGCAAGAGGCCGTGACCACCGGCGTCGCCATCGCCAAGTCGGGCAACCCCGGCGCCCTCGCCGATCTTCACGCCCTGGGCCGCGCCGCGAACGGCGAATG
>JADFMW010000158.1 GCA_022563655.1 Pseudomonadota bacterium | reverse complement strand
CGCGATGCTGGAGCGTCACAAGGGGCTGGGTCCCAAGCAGCTTTTCGCGGTCGTGCAATTGCCGCCGATTTTGCCGCGTTTCGTGCCGGTGGGACAAAGCGACGAACTGAAATTCATGCTGCTGGAGCAGGCCGTGGCCGCGCGGCTGGGAGAACTGTTCGGCGGGTTCGAGACGCTGCATTGGACGACGTTTCGCGTGACGCGCGACAGCGACATCGAATTGCTCGAGCAGGAATCCGACGACATGCTGCGGCTGATCGAAGAGCGCCTCAAGGCGCGTCAGCGCGGCGACGCCGTGCGACTGGAAGTGGCGATCGACGCCAACGAGGAGCTGGTGCAAAAGATTGTCGCCGAAGAGTCGCTGCGCGAGGCGGCCGAAAGCGCCTCCGACGGATACAGTGAAGTGTACCGCATTCCCGGCCCGCTGGACCTGACCGGGTTGATGGAGCTTTACGACGTGCGGAACCGCGACAAATTGCGCTCGCCGTCCTTTACGCCCCAGACGCCGCGCGGTCTGCGAATTCGCCGCGGCGAAGACCTGTTTACGTCGATCTCGGAGCGCGACATCCTGCTGCATCACCCGTTCGATTCGTTCGACCCGGTGGTGGAGTTCGTCGCCCATGCCGCCAAGGACCCGAAAGTGCTGGCGATCAAGCAGACGCTGTATCGGATCACGGCCGATTCGCCGATCACCCGCGCACTGATGCAGGCGGCCGAAAACGGCAAACACGTCACGGCGCTGGTGGAGTTGAAGGCCCGTTTCGACGAAGAGCGGAACGTCGGCTGGGCGCGGCAGATGGAACGCTCCGGCGTGCACGTCGTGTTCGGGTTCCTCGATCTGAAGACGCATTGCAAGCTTTCGCTGGTCGTGCGGCAGGAGACCGGTGTACTGCGCCGTTACGTCCATCTGGGCACCGGCAACTACAATCAGACGACGGCGCTGCAGTACACCGATCTCGGCTTGTTCACGGCCGACGAAGATATCGGCGAAGACGCCTCGGCGCTGTTCAATCTGCTGACCGGCTATTCGCAGGGTCATCCGTGGCGCAAACTCGTGGTGGCGCCCGAGCGCATGCACGCGCGGACCATCGAGCTGATCGAGGAACAAACCGAGCGCGCCCGGCAGCAGCGGCAGCGTCTCGACGCCCTGCAACAGGAAGAACGCGTTCATCGGCGACAGCGCCGGCCCGAAGTCGCGCAAGCCCACCGCGCGCAGCTTCTGGGTGAAGCCGAAGTCGCCGAAGGTCTCGGCGAAGGCGAGGCCGTGGTATGCCGGGTCGGGCTCGGTGAGCGACGGGAACTTGCCGTCGCGCCACCAGTCGAAGCGCCCCGATTCGACGACCACGCCGCCCATCGAGTTGCCGTGGCCGCCGATGAACTTGGTCATCGAGTGGATGACGATGTCGGCGCCCCATTCGAACGGCCGGCACAGATACGGCGTCGCCAGCGTGTTGTCGACGATCAGCGGGATGCCGTGGCGGTGCGCGATCTCGGCCACCGGCTCGAGGTCGACGACCACGCCGCCCGGGTTGGCCAGGCCCTCGACGAAGATGGCCTTGCATTTCGGCGTCAGCGCTCGGGCGAAGTTCTCGGGCTCGGTCGGATCGACGAAGTGGCAGGTCCAGCCCAGGCGCTTGAAGCTGATGCCGAGCTGGGTGATCGAGCCGCCGTAGAGGAACTGCGAGGCGACCAACTCGTCGCCGGGCTCGAGCAGGGTGAAGAAGGCGATGAACTGGGCCGCGTGGCCCGAGGCGGCGGCCACGGCGGCGCGTCCGTCCTCAAGGCTGGCGATGCGCTCCTCGAGCACCGCGACGGTCGGGTTGGTCATTCGCGAGTAGATGTAGCCGAAGGTCTGCAGGTTGAACAGCGAGGCCGCGTGGTCGACGTCCTCGAACACGAACGAGGTGGTCTGGAAGATCGGCGTCGCCCGCGCCCCGGTGGTCGCGTCGGGCCGCGCGCCGGCGTGGATGGCGCGCGTCGCGAAGCCGAACTCGCGCGGCTCCTCGTCGTGGCCGAGCTCGTCGCGTGGTTCGGGCGCCGATTCGGGCCCCGATTTGGGCGCTGGCCGCGCCTTGGCCATCGTCAAATCGCCCGTTGCCGTTTCGAGGAGATGATCCGCGAGTTGACGCCGCCCCAGCTCAGCTCGCCCGACAGCCGGCCGTACTCGATCTTGGGGCAGCGGTTCATGATCACGCTTAAGCCCGCCGCCTCGGCGCGCGCGGCGGCGGCGTCGTTGCGCACGCCGAGCTGCATCCACACCACCTTGATGCCCTTCTCCTTCGCCGCCGCGATCGCCTGGTCGGTGATCGGTCCGGCGGCCTCGGAGTTGCGAAAGATGTCGACCATGTCGAATCGGTCCGGGATGTCGGCGAGGCTCGAGTAAACCGTCTCGCCGAGGATCTCATTGCCGGCCTCGCCGGGGTTCACCGGGATGACGCGATAGCCCTTGCTCTGCAGGTACTTCATGGCGAAGTAGCTGGGCCGAACCCAGTTGGCGCTGGTCCCGACCATGGCGATCGTGCGGCAGCTGCCGAGGACGCCGCGCAGCAGCGCATCGGGATAGCGGTCGTGAGTCATGCCCTCATTCGTCGCGCCACTCGGGAATTCGCTTCTCGATGAAGGCGTCGATGCCCTCGGCGGCGTCGTGGAACATCATGTTGCGCGCCATCTCCTCGCTGGCGAACTCGTAGGCCGACTCGATATCCATCTCCACTTGGCGGTAGAGAACGCGTTTGCCGGCCGTCACCGCCGCTTGCGACTTGCCGAGGATCGGCCGGGCGAGCGCGGCGACGGCGTCGTCGAGCTTCGCCGGCGGGACCACCCGGTTGACCAGGCCCAACTTGAGCGCGTCCTCGGCGGTGATGAAATCGCCGGTGAACAGCATCTCGAACGCGCGCTTGCGGCCCAAGTTGCGCGCCAACGCGACGCCCGGTGTCATGCAGAACAGGCCGACGTTGATGCCCGAGGCGGCGAACCTGGCGTCGGTCGAGGCCACGGCCAAATCGCTGCTCGCGACCAACTGGCACCCCGCAGCGGTGGCGATGCCGTGGACCCGGGATATCACCGGCTGGGGCAGACGGGTCATGGCGAGCATCATTCGGCTGCACTTCTTGAACAGGTGTTCGTAATAGGCCTGGCTGGGGTTGGCGCGCATTTCCTTGAGATCGTGACCGGCGCAGAACGCCTTGCCCCGCGCCGCCAGCACGACGATCCGGACCGAGGAATCCTCGGCGATGGCGTCGAAGGCGTCGTTCAGCGCATCCAGCAACGCCTCCGAGAGAGCGTTGTACTGCTCCGGCCGGTTGAGCGTGAGCGTGGCGATGCCGTCCTGGTCGTCGCGCAGCAACACGCGTTCGTTGACGGCAAGCTCGGAAACGGCGGTCATGGCGCTCTCCTGGAAGCTTCGCTGCGCGCCGCGCCCATGTCGCGACAATGTCTTGGCCGCGAGCGCGAACGCACGAAACGGCGGCGTTTCTTTGGTTCTTTACCCCCACGCCGTCCGCCGATCAACCCCGGCGGGCGCGCCGGTGCGGCTGCCGATCGGCCATGCCGGCGCCGAAATAACTCTCGGCGCTGGTGTATATGAGCAGTCCCGCGCGGCTCGCTGGACCCTTTAGCGCCGGCTGTGTACGGTGCGCGACAGATAAGGGAGGGTGCCGCGATGAGCGAACCTCAATACTTACGGCCCGATACGCTGAGCCTGCATGCCGGCCAGCATCCCGACCCGGTGCACGGCGCGCGCGCGGTTCCGATCTACCAGACCACGTCCTACGTCTTCCGCGACACCGACCAGGCGGCGGCGCTGTTCAACCTCGAGCGCGCCGGGCATCTGTACACCCGCATTTCCAACCCGACGACCGCTGTGCTCGAGGAACGCATTTCGGCACTCGAAGGCGGCGTCGGCGCGGTGTGCACGGCGAGCGGACAGGCGGCGCTGCACCTCGCGCTGGTGACGCTCATGGGGGCGGGCAGCCACATCGTCTCGTCGCAGTCGATCTACGGCGGCTCGCACAACCTGTTTACGCATACGCTGCCGCGCTTCGGTATCGAGACCACCTTCGTGGATGCGCGCGAGCCCGAGGCGTTCCGCAAGGCGATCCGGCCCAATACGCGACTGCTCTTCGGCGAAACGCTGGGCAACCCCGGGCTCGAGGTGCTCGACATCCCCAGGGTCTCCGAGGTCGCTCACGAGGCCGGCGTGCCGCTGCTGATCGATGCCACCTTCACCACGCCGTACCTGTGCCGCCCGCTCGATTTCGGCGCCGACCTCGTGCACCACTCGCTGACCAAGTTCCTCGGCGGCCATGGCATCGCCATCGGCGGGGTGATCGTCGACGGCGGCCGTTTCAACTGGGAGGCTTCCGGCCTGTTCCCGACGCTGACCGAGCCCTACGCCGGCTACCATGGCATAAACTACGCCGAGGAGTTCGGGCCGCAGGCGTTCGTCATGCGCGCTCGCACCGAGGGCCTGCGCGACTTCGGCGCGTGTCTGAGTCCGACCAATGCCTTCCACATCCTCCAGGGGGTCGAGACCTTGTCGGTGCGCATGGAGCGCCACGTCGCGAACACGCGCAAGATCGTCGGCTTCCTCGACGCCCACGACGCCGTGGAGTGGGTGACGTACCCCGAGCTTCCCAGTCATCCCGACCACGAGCTCGCCAAAAAGCTATTGCCCAAGGGCTCGGGCGCGATCTTCAGCTTCGAGCTCAAGGGTGGGCGCGCGGCCGGGCGGCGTTTTATCGAGTCCATGAGGCTGTTCTCGCACCTCGCCAACGTGGGCGACGCCAAGTCGCTGGTCATCCATCCAGGCAGCACGACGCATCAGCAGATGGACGCCGAGGCGTTGCGCGCGGCGGGCGTCTCCGAGGGTCTCGTGCGGCTCTCGATCGGGCTCGAGGATCCCGACGACCTGATCGACGATCTGAGCCAGGCGCTCAAGGCCTCCCAGAAGGTGTGAGAGATCGGCATGGACATACTCGTTGACGGCGAGCCGGTTTTCGCCGCCACCGGCGGGCAGGTGTTCGACCCGGCGCGGCCTTCGATCGTTTTCGTCCACGGCGCGGGCATGGACCACACCGTGTGGGCGCTGCAAACCCGCTACTTCGCGTATCACGGGCGCAACGTGCTGGCCGTCGACCTGCCGGGCCACGGTCGTTCCGCGGGGCAGCCGCTACCCGCCATCGACCGGATGGCCGACTGGCTCGCGCACCTGCTCGACGCCGCCGGGATCGACAAGGCGGCCATCGTCGGTCACAGCATGGGGGCGCTCGTCGCCCTCGAGGCCGCGGTGCGGCACGAGACGCGTGTATCGGCGGTGGCGCTGTTGGCGATTTCAGCGGCGATGCCGGTGAGCCTTCCCCTGCTCGCGGCGTCGGAGGCCGACAATCATTCTGCTTTCGACATGATCAACATCTGGAGCCACAGCCACGGGGCTCAGATCGGCGGCAACCGCGCACCCGGATTGTGGATGACCGGCCAGACCCTGCGGCTGCTCGAGCGGACCGAACCGGGCGTGCTCTACATCGATCTCAAAGCGTGCAACGACTTTACCTTTGATCTGACGATGGCGGACGGCGTTACCTGCCCGGCGCTGCTCGTCCTCGGCGAGCGCGATGCGATGACGCCGCCGCGGGGGGCCGCCGAGTTGCGTACCGCGATTCCCAATGCTGAGACGGTGATGCTCGAGGGCTGCGGCCATATGATGATGACCGAGCGGCCCGACAAGGTTCTCGACGCGCTGACCACCATCGTTTGAACCCGGCCGGTGATCGCCCTGGTGAGCGATTGAGGGGGGGGGGGGGGAGAAGTGACCACACCGAAACTTTCGATCGCCGAGTTCGAGCGCCTCGCGCGCGACAAGCTGCCGCTGGTCGGCTACTACGGCATGCGCGTCGAGCTCATCGAGGCGGGCCGCGTCGTCATGCGCATGCCGTGCGGCGACAACGTGCTCAGGCCCGGCGGCACCGTCAACGGCCCGGCGATGGTGGCGCTCGCCGACGTCGCGATGTACGCGCTGGTGCTGAGCCTGATCGGCCCGGTCGAGGCCGCGATGACGACCAGCCTCAACGCCAACTTCCTGCGCCGGCCGCCGGCCGTCGACCTGATCGCCGAGGCGACCATCCTCAAGCTCGGCAAGCGCCTTGCGGTGGGCGAGGTGACGATCTTCGCCGCGGGCGAGGCCGAGCCGGCCGCCCACATCACCGCGACCTACTCGATCCCGCCGCGGAACGACCCAGTGTAGGTGCCTTGCCCC
>JADFMW010000157.1 GCA_022563655.1 Pseudomonadota bacterium | reverse complement strand
GCCTGGTACCGCGCGCCGACAGACGAAGCGTTGCCGACCATCGTTTATTACCACGGCAACGCCGGTCACATCGGCCACCGCGCCGACAAGGCGCGGCCCTATCTCGACGCCGGCTTCGGCGTGCTGCTGGTGTCCTGGCGCGGCTACGGCGGCAACCCAGGCAGTCCCAGCGAGGCGGGATTATACCACGACGGTCGGGCCGCCCTCGACTTTCTTGCGCGGGCAGGCGTGCCGCCATCGCGCATCGCGTTGTACGGCGAGTCGCTGGGCGCCGGGGTGGCGGTGCAGATGGCGAGCGAGCGGCCCGAGCGGCCGGTGGGCGCGGTGCTGCTCGAGTCGGCGTATACCTCGATGGCCGCCGTCGCCGCGCATCACTACTGGTACCTGCCGGCGCGGTACCTGGTGCGCGACCGCTTCGATTCGCTAGCGAAGATCGGCCGTATCGGCGCGCCGTTGTTCATCGTCCACGGCGAACGCGACCGGATCATTCCGGTGGCCATGGCGCGCGCCCTGTTCGCAGCGGCGGCCGAGCCCAAGGAGGCCAGGTTCTTTCCCGCCGCCGGCCACAACGACCTCTACGATCACGGCGCGGCCGAGGCGGTGATCGACTTCCTCGGCCGCACGATAAAATAGTGGAGATTGGGGCCGAAATTTCGGCCCCAGTTACTAGTCGTTCAGGGCCACGCCGAAGAGGATGTCGAGGATAAGGCCGGTCGCCCTCTCGATCAGCACCACGTCGTTGCCGACGATATAGCGCTTATGTCCGGGCCTGACCGGCGGCAGCAGCGATGCGAGATCGGACGGCAGATCGCGCTTCGCCAACCCCGGCGGCAGCGTACCTTTGCGCTCGAGGCGTTTGGCGTGCCCCGGCGTCAGGGTCTTCTTGGAGGCGAGGCCCGGCGGCGTCGAGCCGCTCTTACCCGCCTTCTTTGGCTTTATTTTTACCTTGCCCTTGCCGACCGCCTTCTTGGCGAAGTAGTCGTTGATGAGGCGCTTTTCGATCGCGTTGAAGATGGCTTCCACGGCCTGGGCCACGACAGTTTCGCTCGCCGCCGGTTGCGCCGCGACGGGCGCACCCGCGGCGAGCAGCACCACGAGGGTGAGTAGCAAACGCATGGCGGTTTACTCCTTTATTAACCGCCGGGGCAGGTCAGACCACGAGACTTGCGCGCAAGTGTCCGCATTTGGCGGCGGAGGTCAAGCGTCGACCGCCGTGAGCGGTCGTTTCCCAAATGATATCGCCATCGCGCGGGCGCTCCCGGGCGCCGGTTCGGCCTCGCGTCGAGGAAGACCCCGCGAGCGCGTTCGAATCGTTGCGGGGCCTTTGCGCGGCGGCCAGAATCCTTTGCCTAATGTCATTAAATTCCTTTGCCTAATTTCATTAAATTCCCTTGCTTAATTTCATATTGAGTATACGTTTCTTGGCTGGCGCGTTGGCTTGCGGCGGGCAAGCCCCTGTCGCCCGTCTTCATGTGCGTCCGTCTTTAATGCGCGTAATGAAACCTAATCGTCGAATCATCATCGATAGGGCGGGCGCAGGAATTTTACCTTGACAACCACGGCAGCAAGTAAAGCCGTCAAAGTCGTGCCGTCCCTCGTGCCGCGCGAGGAGCTTGAAGCGGTCGTCGTGCGCTTCGCCGGCGATTCCGGCGACGGCATGCAGCTCATCGGCGGCCGGTTCGCGCAGGTCACCGCGCTGGCGGGCAACGACCTGGCCACTTTTTCGGACTTTCCCGCGGAGATTCGCGCCCCCGCCGGAACCACTTTCGGCGTCTCGGCGTATCAAATCAATTTTGGCTCCCGCGTGATCAAGACCTCGGGCGATGCGCCCGACGTGCTCGTCGCCATGAACCCGGCGGCGCTACGGGTCGAGCTCGAGGGCCTGAGAGACGGCGGCTTGGTGATCGTCGACAGCGGCGCCTTCACCGAGCGCAGCCTGCACAAGGCCGGCTACGAGAGCAACCCGCTCGCCGACGGCGGCCTGGCCAAGTACCGCACCCTCGAGATCGACGTCTCGAAGCTCACCCTCGAGGCGGTCAAGGATTCCGGGCTGTCTCGGAAGGAGGCGCTGCGGTGCAGGAACATGTGGACCCTGGGGCTGGTCTCCTGGATGTACGGTCGCGACCGCCAGCCGACCATCGACTGGTTGCACGAGAAGTTTGCCGCGCGGCCGGAGCTGGCCGCCGCCAACGTCGCGGCCCTGGACGCCGGCCATGCCTTCGGCGAGACCGCCGAGCTAGCCGAGGCCGGTCACGCATACACGGTCGAGCCGGCGCATCTCACGCCCGGCCTATACCGCACGGTGACCGGCGGCGAGGCCCTGGCGTGGGGCCTCGTGATCGGCGCCCACCTGGCGGGACTCAAGCTGGTCTTCTCGTCTTACCCGATCACCCCGGCCTCGCAGGTGTTGCACACGCTCGCCAATCTCCGGCAATACGGCGTCGTGACCTTCCAGGCGGAAGACGAGATCGCCGCGATCTGCGCCTCGATCGGCGCCTCGTACGCCGGCTCGCTGGGGGTGACCTCGACCTCCGGTCCGGGGCTTGCGTTGAAGGCCGAGGCCCTGGGGCTGGCCGTCAGCGCCGAGCTGCCGTTGGTGGTGGTCGACTCCCAGCGTGCGGGCCCCTCCACCGGGATGCCCACCAAGACCGAGCAGTCGGACCTGCATCAGGCGGTGTTCGGCCGCAGCTCGGACAGCCCGTTGGTGGTGGTCTCGGCCCGCTCGCCGTCTGATTGTTTCGAGACCGCCATCGAGGCGGTGCGCATCGCCATCAAGTACATGACGCCGGTGATCGTGCTCTCCGATACCTACATCGCCAACGCCGCCGAGCCGTGGATGATCCCGGACGTCGACGGACTGCCCCGCTTCCCGGTGAAGCACCGCACCGAGCCCGCGGGCTTCCACCCGTACCTGCGCGACGCGGCGACGCTGGCCCGTCCCTGGGCGGTGCCGGGCACGCCGGGGCTCGAGCACCGTATCGGCGGCCTCGAGAAGGATTTCGCCAGCGGTGACATCTCCTACGATCCGGCCAACCACCAGCGCATGACCGAGGCCCGCGCCGCCAAGATCGCCGGCGTCGCCGACGATATCCCGCCGCAGGGGGTCGAGGATGGGCAGCAGCACGGCCGCCTGGCCGTCGTCGGCTGGGGCTCGACCTACGGCCCGATCAGCCGCGCGGTTGGCAACCTGCGGGACGAGGGGCTCGACGTCTCGCACATTCACATCCGCCATATCTGGCCGCTGCCGAAAAACCTGGGCGATCTGCTCGGCTGCTTCGAGCACGTGCTGGTGCCGGAGATGAACACCGGTCAGCTGACGACGCTGTTGCGCAGCGCCTACCTGGCGCCGGTCGAGGGCCTCAACAAGGTGTCGGGCCAACCCTTCAGGATCGCCGAGATCGAGGCGGCGATCCGCACCCGGTTGGGAGCCTGAGATGCACTCCGTCATGCCGGTCGAAAAGCTTGCGCCGCAGGACTTCGCCTCGGATCAGGAGGTGCGCTGGTGCCCGGGCTGCGGCGATTATGCCATTCTCAAGGCACTGCTGAGGACCTTGGCCGAGATCGGCGCAACGAAGGAAAAGACCGTGTTCATCTCCGGCATCGGCTGCGCCTCCCGCTTCCCGTATTACATATCCAGCTACGGTTTCCATACCATCCACGGCCGCGCACCGGCGATCGCCACCGGAGTCAAGCTGGCCAACCCCGATCTCGATGTGTGGGTGGTCGTCGGCGACGGCGACGGGCTGTCGATCGGCGGCAACCACATGTTGCACGTGCTCAGGCGCAACGTCGACATGCAGATTCTGCTGTTCAACAACGAGGTCTACGGGCTCACCAAGGGCCAGTATTCGCCGACCTCGCGGATGGGCACGCGATCGCCGTCGACGCCGCAAGGATCGGTGGAAAACCCGGTCTCCGCCGCTGCTTTTGCGCTGGGCTCCGGCGGCCGTTTCGTTGCGCGCTCCGTCGACACCTTGCGGGACCACTTGCCCGAGGTCTTGAAGCGCGCGCACGCGCACCGCGGCGCCTCGTTCGTGGAGATCTTCCAGAACTGCCTCGTATACAACGACGGCGTCTTCGCCGACTTCACCGCGAAGGAGGTCGCGGCCGACGCACAGATCCACGTGGCCCACGGCCGGCCGCTGGTCTTCGGTGCGGACCGCGGGCGCGGGCTCAGACTCAACCCCGGCGCCATCGAACTCGAGGCGGTGACGATCGGCGAGGATGGGGTCCGCGAAGCCGACGTGCTGGTGCACGACGAGACCAACCGCACGCTGGCGACGATGCTCGCGGCCATGGAGCCGCCGCACTTGCCGGTCGCCCTCGGCGTGCTCTATTGCGACCCGGCGCCGAGCTACGAGCGCAGCGTGATGGCCCAGATCGACGAAGCCACGTCGCGCCTGCCCAACGGCGACCTCAACGCTCTCTTGCGCCAGGGCCACACCTGGCGGGTCGAGGCGTAGCATCGGCCGCGCCCAGGGCTAAGGCCGAGGTCTAAGGCCGGAAAGGTCGGCCGTTTCGATACGGCAGACAAAAATCGACCGCCGCGTTCGCCAGGGTCTTGCACCGACTTGGTATTTGGTATATTGTATATCTGGTCGGCGTCTAAGGCTCGAGTTCGATGGATCGAAGGTTCCTCGAACGCCGGTTGCTTACTTACCGGGAGCTGTACGACGCGGTCGGCTTGAGGGCCAAATCCTGGCCGGCCAGTCTCTACTATCGGATGGTGGCCCTACTATCGGATGGTGGCCCCACTGTCGGATGGTGGACAGGGGTTCCCGGCTTTCAACGAGCGGATCGAGGAGCTAAACATGACCCTCGTTTCCAAAGCTATCCAGGAAATCTCGGCCTGAGTCATATGTTCGTGCCATCCTTGGACAGGAGCGCCCGAGCGTCATTGCCCCAACGGGAGGAATGTCAATGAGCACCGGTTCCGTGGAGGTCGTGTACCGCGGCATTTTTCAAAAGACGCTGGCCAAGAACATCTGCCGAGGGATCGTCTTGGCGGCGAGGAAGGAAGGGAAGATCGGTACCGCCTTCGGGCGCTACGGTGACTCGCCGGAACGCAACGGCATCCCGGCCAAGCAGTTCGCCGTGGTTTCAGATACCGCGGAGGAACTGGAGGAGCACCTGGCGAGGTACGAGCCCGACAACAACGACGTGACCATTGTCGTTGACGACGCCTTGTGCAAGGGCGTCGAGTCGTGGGCCTGGTACGGTCTGCAGCCGATCAACAAGCTGCTCGGCAAGGGCGGCACGCTCTTGGTCACGTCGTATCAGTCGCCCAATAAGCTGATCAAGACCATCCACCGCAAGGGGGATCCCTACAATCTCGCCCTCATCAAGGCCCAGGCCAGCTTCTCGGGGCTGTGGGTGTACAAGGACGATCACACCGACGTGCGCCTCCTCGGCGCGCTGGCCAAGGTCGCTCCCCATATCGTGAGCCTCGAGTCCATCGTTGCGGCGATCGCCGAGCAGTGGAAGGATGACGGCAAGGTCGCTTCGGCGAAGAAGTCCTACGACCTGGTGGAGTCGGGTCCCGTCGGCGCCGATCAGGGCAGCGACGAGAAGCCGTTCTCGTTCGATTTGCCGGGCTGGACCAAGATGGAAGAGGGCTTGGTGATTCGCGGCATGTCCGCGCAGCCACAAGACGTTCCCGGCCGGGACGGCGGCTACGTCCCGACACGCAGCGAGACCTTCAAGAAGTTCTCGACGCGCACCATGCGGCCGGTGATCAACTTCGACACCTGCACCAAGTGCACGCTGTGCTGGCTGAATTGCCCCGACACCTGCTTCGACATCACCCCCGACGGCTTCTACGACGCCAACATGGAAGCCTGCTGCGGCTGCGGCGTGTGCGAGGCCGTCTGCCCGGTGAGCGATTGCGTCACCATGGTCAACGAGGAATCCTTCGAGGATCACGACAGCCAGTGGGAAATGTGGGCCAAGGACAAGGAAAGCTACTCTGCCTGGCTGTCCGAAAAGATCGCCGACAAGCCCGCCCGCTCGCACGGGTTTCACCACGTCGGTCAATACGCCGAGGAGATCGGCAAATGAATCCCCCGGCCACGGTTACTGCCCTCAAGAAGGCGGACATCGAGCCCGCCGGCGCGCCGACCGGCGAGTCCGAGGAGCTGATCAGCGGCAGCGAAGCGATCGCGCACGCCTGCCGGCTGGCCGACGTCGACGTGATCACGGCCTACCCGATCCGCCCTTACGATACCGTCATGCAGTACGTATCGCAGATGATCTCCAAC
>JADFMW010000156.1 GCA_022563655.1 Pseudomonadota bacterium | reverse complement strand
ATCGTCGGCTCGGACTACATGGACGCGCTCGACATCTTCGAGCCGGCGGGCATCCGCTTCATCTCCGTCGCCCACGAGCAGAACGCCGCGCACATGGCCGACGGCTACTCGCGCGCCGGCAACCGCCACGGCGTGTGCATCGGCCAGAACGGCCCGGGCATCACCAACTTCGTGACCGCGATCGCGGCCGCCTATTGGGCCCACTCGCCGGTCGTCGCGATCACGCCCGAGACCGGCTCGGGCACCATCGGGCTCGGCGGCTTCCAGGAAACCGAGCAGATGCCGATCTTCTCGAAGATCACCAAGTATCAGGCCCACGTCTCGCGGCCCGAGCGCATCGCCGAGCTCACCCACCGGGCCTTTACCCTGGCTATGGCCGAGCGCGGTCCGGTGCAGATCAACATCCCGCGCGACCACTTCTACGGCGAGATCGACGTCGAGATCGCCGCGCCGCGGCGCATCGAGATCGCGGCGGGCGGGGCGGACAGCCTCGACGAAGCGGCCCGCGCGCTCGCCGAGGCCGAGTTCCCGGTCATCGTCGCCGGCGGCGGCATCATCATGTCGGGCGGCGTCGACGAGGCCACGGCGCTGGCCGAGCACCTGTCGGCGCCGGTGGTCACCAGCTATCTCCACAACGACGCCTTTCCCGCGAGCCACCCGTTGATGTGCGGGCCGCTCGGCTACCAGGGCTCGAAGGCCGCAATGAAACTCATCGCCCAGGCCGACGTGGTGCTGGCGCTGGGCACCCGGCTCGGCCCGTTCGGCACGCTGCCGCAATACGACATCGAGTACTGGCCCGAGGACGCCAGGATCATCCAAATCGACAGCGATCACCGCATGCTCGGTCTGGTCAAGCCGATCTCGGTGGCGGTGCACGGCGACGCCAGGATGGCGGCGAGCGAAATTCTCAACCGGCTGAAGACGTCGAACCTGCCTGTCGCGGCCCACGGCAATCGCGAGGCGCGTCTCGACGAGGTCAAGCGCCAGAAGGACGCGTGGGAGGCGGAGCTCGACTCGCTCTCGGCGGCCGAGGGCTCGCCCATCAGCCCGCGCCGCTGCCTGCGCGAGCTCGAGAAGGCGATGCCCGGGGACGCCATGGTCACGACCGACATCGGCAACGTCTGCTCGATCGCCAACAGCTACCTGCGCTTCGAGCAGCCGAACAGCTTCTTCGCCGCCATGAGCTTCGGCAACTGCGGTTACGCCTTCCCCACGGCGATGGGCGCCAAGGTGGCGCGGCCCGACCGCCCGGCCGTGGCCTACATCGGCGACGGCGCCTGGGGCATGAGCCTCGCCGAGACCATGACCTGTGTGCGCGAGAACATCCCCGTGACGGCCGTGGTGTTCAACAACGCCCAGTGGGGCGCCGAGAAGAAGAACCAGATCGACTTCTACGCCGACCGCTACGTCGGCACCAATCTCGCCAACCCCAGCTTCGCCGCGATCGCCCGCGCCATGGGGGCCGAGGGTGTCACGGTCGACCACCCCGACCAGGTCGGCGACGCGCTGCGCCAAGCGGTCGCGTCGGACCGGGCGACCATCCTCGAGATCACGCTGACCCAGGAGCTCGGCGATCCGTTCCGCCGCGACGCGCTCAAGAAGCCGGTGCGCCTGCTCGACAAGTACCGGGACTATACGGTCACGTAAGCCTCCCGCCGCCGGCACTCGGTCGGGCCCGTGTCGCCGGCGACTCTGATCTTTGCCGTCGCCGTGGCGGCGGCCGGGGGGTTCGTCCGCGGATACAGCGGCTTCGGCTCGGCGCTCATCTGGGTCAGCGGCCTGTCGTTCGTACTGCCGCCGGCGCTCGTGATCCCCGCCACCTATCTGCTCGACATCGTGGCCAGCGGGCATCTGTTGCCCAAGGTGTGGAAAGAGATCGACTGGCGCTCGTTGCGCTGGCTTCTGCTCGGCACCTGCGCCGCGACGCCGGCCGGGGTCTACCTGCTCGCGAACGCGCCGGCGACGCCGATTCGCGTCGCTATTTCTTTGGTGGTGTTCACCTCGGCGGTGCTCATGTGGCGCGGCTTCCGCCTCAGGGCGACTCCCGGTCCGGCGCCGACGGTCGCGACCGGTTGCCTGTGCGGCGTGCTCAACGGCGCCGTCGGCATCGGCGGGCCGCCGGCGATCCTGTTCTATTTCTCGTCCCCCGTGGCGGCCGCCGTCTCGCGCGCCTCGCTGATTGGCTTCATCGCCGTGATCGACACGGTCGCGATCGCGGCGGCGGCGGGGCAGGGGCTCGTCACCGGCGACGTTTTCGTGCTCGCCGGCATACTCGTGCTGCCGACGCTCGCCGGAAACGCGCTCGGCCACCGCAGCTTCATCCGCACCGAGCCCGAGACCTTCCGCCGATTCGCGCTGATCTTCCTCGCGGTGCTGTCGGTCGGGTTATTCCTGCGCGCCGTCCTCGGGTAACGCTCGGGTAACTCAAGCCTGCGCGAGGACGATGGCGGCGGTGGCGACGATGTCGGCGACGCTGGCGCCGCGCGAGAGGTCCGAGATCGGCTTCGCGAAGCCTTGCAGGATCGGGCCGACCGCGCGGGCCCCGGCCATGTACTGGGTCAGCTTGTAGCCGATGTTCGCGGCGTCGAGGTCGGGGAACACGAGCACGTTGGCGCGGCCCGCCACGGGGCTGTCGCCCGTGACCTTTTTCGCGGCGACGCGCGCGACCAGGGCGCTGTCGGCCTGGAACTCGCCGTCGATCGCCAGGCCCGGCGCCCGCTCCCTGGCGATCTCCAGGGCCCGCGTGACCTTGTCGACGCGCGCGTGCCGGGCACTGCCCTTGGTCGAGAACGACAGCATCGCGACCCGCGGCTCCTCGCCGAGCAGCTTGGCGCCGCTCGCCGCCGAGGCCAGGGCGATGTCGGCGAGCTGCTCGGCGCTCGGCTCGACGTTCACGGCGCAGTCGGCGAAGATGAACGGCTTGCCGGTGTGGCCCTGAAAGTCGGGCACGACCATCAGAAAGAAGCTCGACGGCGTGTCGATGCCCGCGGCCAGACCGACGCACAGCAAGCCCGCCTCGATCACGCGCCGGGTCGGGTTGGCCGCGCCGCCGATCATCGCGTCGGCGTCGCCGGCCTTGACCATCATCGCGCCGTAGAACAGAGGCTTGCGCACCAGCCGGCGCGCCACCTTGGCGTCCACGTTGTCGCGCCCGGCGGCGTAGGCCTCGGCATAAGTGTCGAGCATATCGCTCGTCTCGGGATCGACCGTGTCGATGCCGTCGAGCGACACCCCCGCTCGCTCGGCCGCGGTTTCGAGCCCATGGCGCGCGCCGAGCAGGACCGGCCGCGCCACGCCCTCGTCGTGCAAGCGCCGGGCCGCCAGCAGGACGCGCCCGTCGTGGCCCTCGGGCAGCACCACCGACTGGCTGCGGGCCTGCGCCGCGGCAATGAATTTGTCGACGATATCCATGGCCTCAGGCCGCCAATCGCGCGCGCAGGGCCTCGGGCAGCTTTGAGGGCATGTCGAGCACGGTGACGCCGGCGTCCTCGAGCGCCGCCGTCTTCGAGGCGTGGCTGCCGCGGTCTCCCATGACGATGGCGCCGGCATGGCCCATGCGCTTGCCGGGCGGCGAGGCGCGGCCGGCGATGAACGCGAACACCGGCTTGGTCATGCCGGCGGCGTACTCGGCCGCGTCCTCTTCCATGTTGCCGCCGATCTCGCCGACGATGACCACCGCGTCGGTGCGCTCGTCCGAGTCCAGGCGCTCCAGGGCGTCGCGCGTGGTCGAGCCGCAAATCGGGTCGCCGCCGACGCCGATGAACGCGGACTGACCGTGTCCGGCGCGGTTGACGTTGAGGCACAACAGCGCGCCGAGGCTGCCGCTGCGCGAGATCACGCCGATGCGGCCGGGCCGGAAGAGCTGGTCGTTGAACCCGGGCATGATGCCGACGAAGCATTCGCCCGGCGTGACCAGCCCGGCGGTGTTGGGTCCGACGACGCAACATCCGTTGGCCCGCGCGGCGCCGAGGATGATCATGACGTCGTGGACCGGAATGTGCTCGGTCAGGACGACCAGGGTCCTCGTGCCCGCCTCGATCGCGTCGAGCGCCGCGTCCTTGGCCGGCATCGGCGGCACGAACATCACGGATGCGTCGAAGCCCGGGCCCGCCATGGCCTCGCGCGCCGTGGCGAAGACCGGAACGCCGCAATGGATGGCGCCGGCCTTCCTGGGGTTGACTCCGCCGATGACGTTGGTGCCGTAGGCCTGCATGCGCTCGGTCCAAAACGTGCCCTGCCTGCCGGTGATGCCCTGGACGAGCACGCGGTCGGCGCCGCGGACGATCATTTCGCCGCCGCGATCGCCGCCTTCACGGCGTCGTCCATCACGTCGAAGGGCTCCACGCCGAGGCGCTCGCGGACCACGTCGACCAGCGGGCGCTGCTCCGCGGCCGCGACGCGGCTCGCCGCCGCCACCCGCTCGTGGGCCTCGCCCCGCGGCATCAGGCGCGTGAGCGCGTAGCCGAGGATGTGCACGTGGGCGTGATCCTGCGACTGCTTGCCGTCGTAGCCGAAGTTCGAGAGCATGCGGTAGCCCCCGGCGCAGTGCACCACCACCGGCCGGTCGTGCGGCAGTTCCCCCAGTCGTTCCAGCAGATGATTCAGCGGGATGTTGAGGGAGCTTTCCAAGTGTTTCGCGCCATACTCGCTGGGCCCGCGCACGTCGAGGACCAAGGGAGGATTCTCGCCGGCCAGCTCTTCGGCCAGCAGCGACGGGACAATGCGGTCCCAGCCCTGGGCCAGATCGCGCCGCGATTCCAAGGCCGTGAGGCCGTCTTGGAGATATCCGGCCACGTGATCGAAACCGATCCGTCCCAGCCTCATGGCGGCTTCTTCCTCTCCGCCGGGTTCGGTAATCAAGATGATCGGCCGCTCGTGGCCGAGCAGGGTCCCGGCCCAGGTGGCGTACTGTCCGCCCAGGCCGATATTGAGACTCCCGGCGAGATGCGCGCGGGCGAAATCCGCCGGATCGCGCGTGTCGAGCAACTGGGCGCCCTCGGCGGCGGCCGCGAGAACTTCGTCGAGCGAGAGACATCGCAGCGCGCGCGCAAGAGTCTGATCGAGCGTCGGGCGCTCCTTGGTGTTCATCACCGCGTCGTAGCCAAAGTAGGCGGGAGAATCGGGCTGGTCGGCCGTTACGAGGGCGATAAACTAGTCCCGCGACATGGCCTGCAGCGCATAGTTAGAACGGCGCTGTTCTCCGATGGTCGAGACCGTCTCCTTGCTCAGGTTGCGCCCGCAAAGCGAACCAGCCCCGTGGGCCGGATAGACGAGCGTATCATCGGGAAGCGGAAGGAGTTTGTCGCGAAGAGAGTCGTATAGTCTGCTGGCCAGTTCCGCGCGATACGTCGGCAGCGTCACGCGATGCGCATACGCCCGGGCGCTCATGGGTGCCTCCGCCTAGTGCTCGCGTTCAGAAGTTCCTGCCGGCCCGCCTTTTTGGCCCGGTCTGCGTGCTTCCGGGATTGCAGGGGGCCTGCCCGGACCCTATACTGCCGGTTCCCAGTCCGATTTTGACTGCACCGAGCCATGAGCACGCCGACGTTCGCGAAAGTGACCACGTATCGGACCGTGGCAGCCTTCCAGGAATTTATCCGTAAGCTGCCGATGCCGCTGGACTGCGCACTGATGGACACCACATGGCCCAGGGCACGCAGGCCGCTGACCAGCGGATCGTCGTTGCCGCCATTGGCCGTGTTGATGTTGGGGTGCTCGCCGCCCACGTTGGTGGTCGGGCTGTTGGCCGCGCCGAAGTCCACCATCGACGTGGCCTGCTGCGCATCCAGACCCCAGTCCAGCGCGCCGACCAGGGTCTTGGTCACGTACTGGATGATGGTGCTGCCGCCCGGCGAGCCCGTGGCCATCTTGAAGTCGCCGGCGGTGCCGTCGGTCTTCAGGTCGAACACCAGCGTGGGCGCCATGGAGCTGCGCGGGCGCTTGCCCGGCTGCACGCGGTTGGCGACCGGGCCGTCGGCGGTGCTGGGGATGGCCGCGAAGTCGGTCAGCTGGTTGTTGAGCACGAAGCCGCGCGTGACGTGAAAGGACCCCATGCTGGACTCCACCGTGGTCGTCATGCTCAGCGCGTTGCCCTTGGCATCGACGATGCTCATGTGCGTGGTGCCGGCCTCCTTGACATCGACCACGCCCTGCGAAGGCGTGCCGAAGTTGCCTGCCTGGGCCGTGCCCATGCTCTTGGTCGTGGAGATGAGGGCGGCGCGCTGGCGCAGGTAGCTCTTGTCCAGCATCAGGGCCGGCGAGCCGCCGGGCAGGGACACGAAGTCGGTGTCGGCCAC
>JADFMW010000155.1 GCA_022563655.1 Pseudomonadota bacterium | reverse complement strand
GTGATCACGACCATTTCGCCCGGCGCGACGTCGCGCATGAACTCGGCGCCGATGATGTCGAGGGCGCAGGTCTCGGAAGCGAGGATGGTCGCGCCCTCGAGCGTGCCGATGACGAGCGGCCGCACGCCCAGGGGGTCGCGCACCCCGATGAGCGCATCGTTGCTCAGCGCAATCAACGAGTATGCGCCCTCGACCTGGTTGAGCGCGTCGATCAAGCGAGCGACGACGGACGGGTACCGGCTGATGGCGACGAAGTGGATAATGACCTCGGTGTCGGAGGTCGACTGGAACAGGCAGCCGCGCTGCACCAGACGTTCGCGCAGCGTGATCGCGTTCGTCAGGTTGCCGTTGTGCGCGATGGCCAGCCCGCCGAAGACGACCTCGGCGAACAAGGGCTGGACGTTGCGCAGCACCGTTCCGCCCGTCGTCGAGTAGCGCACGTGGCCGATCGCGGCGCCGCCCTTGAGTCGCCTGATGATCGACTCCGAGCTGAAGCAGTCGCCGACCAGGCCGAGGCTGCGGTGGCTGTGGAAGTGCTCGCCGTCGTAGGTGACGATGCCCGCCGCCTCCTGCCCGCGGTGCTGCAGCGCGTGCAGGCCGAGCGCCGTGTGCGCCGCCGAATCGGCGTGGCCATACATGCCGAAGATGCCGCATTCTTCGCGCAGCTTGTCGTCGGCGAACGGCCGCGCGGCAAACCTCGATCGGGCGGTGCTCCGGCGCATCTACTGGATGGTTTCGATCGCTCGCTCGAGCGACTTGCGCTCGGCGTCGGTGTAACCCTCTTGGCGCCCCCCCTCGGCCGGCGGCGGCGGGCCCTTCAAGGCTTCGAAGTCCTGTTGCCTCTCGATCGCCGCCTCGGTCGCGCTTTTTGCTTCGCCGATCGCGTTCGATAGCTCGGCGCGGGCCTCCGGCGGAATGGCGAGGACGATAAACTGGGCGCCCAACTCGACCAAAGGCATCGCGCGAGCCTCGCTCAACCAACCGGGGTGCTCGTCGGGCGGCAGCGCCCAGGTCATCATCACGTAGGCGATGGAGATGAGAACGGCGCCGCGGACCAGGCCGAACAGAAAGCCGAGCGAGCGGTCGAGCGCGCCGAGCCGGCTGTGGCTGACGAGGCGCGCGAGCGCCGCGCTGATCAGCGAGACGACGATGAGAGTGGTGACGAAGAGCAACACCGCCGCCGCGGCGTCGGCGATCAAGGGCGTTGCGATCAGCCCCCGCGCGTAGGGCTGGAGATAGACGAAGCCGTAATACGTGGCGGCCCCCGCGGCGATCCAGGCGGCGATGGAGAACAGCTCGCGGACCGCCCCGCGGACGAACGCGAGCACCCCCGAAATCAGCAGAATCCCGATTATTGCGAGGTCGACCATGCGGACGGGAAGGTTGTCATTTCCACTCGACCCATGCCTCGCGCCTCCGGCTCGGCGGCCCCGTCAGGACCCATCGCCGAGCAGGGCGACGAGATCCCGCAGGCGGGCGATCTCGTGCACGGCAAGGGGCGCCGCGCGGTTACTCTCGTCGGCGCGCCGTCGGCGCGGCATCAACGCCTTGGTGAAGCCAAGCTTCGCAGCCTCCTTGAGCCGGAGATCGGTTTGGCTGACCTGCCGCACCTCACCCGAAAGGCCGATCTCGCCGAAGACCACCGTGGTCGCCGGCAGCGGCACCCCGGTCACCGATGAGATCAGCGCCGCGGCCACCGCCGCGTCGGCCGCCGGCTCGAAGATTCGCAGCCCGCCCGCGACGTTTAAGTAAACGTCATTGCCGCCGAGGGCAAGCCCGCAGCGCGCGTCGAGCACCGCCATCACCATCGCCAGGCGCCCCGAATCCCAGCCGACGACGGCGCGCCGCGGCGTGGCCAACGGCGAGGGAGCGACCAGCGCCTGGATCTCGACCAGCATCGGGCGGCTGCCCTCGATGCCGGCGAACACCGCGGCGCCGCATTCGTCGCGGTCGCGCTCGCCGAGGAACAGCGCCGACGGGTTGGGCACCTCGTCGAGGCCGCGGTCGGTCATCGCGAACACGCCGATCTCGTCGGTCGCGCCGTAGCGGTTCTTGACCGCGCGCAGGATGCGGAATTGGTGGCTGCGCTCGCCCTCGAAGTAAAGCACGGTATCGACCATGTGCTCGAGCACGCGCGGCCCCGCGATCAGCCCTTCCTTGGTGACGTGCCCGACCAACAGCAGCACCGTGCCGCGGCGCTTGGCGAAATGGATCAGCTCGTGGGCGCTGGTGCGCACCTGGGCGACGGTGCCGGGAGCCGAATCGAGGCTGTCGACGTACATCGTCTGGATCGAATCGATCACCACCACCTCGGCGCCTCCGGGGTCGTCGAGGCTGGTGAGGATGTCGCGCACGCTGGTCGCCGCCGCGAGCCGCACCGCCGCCTCGGCGAGCCCGAGGCGGCGCGCGCGCAGGCGCACCTGTTCCACCGATTCCTCGCCCGAGATGAAAATGCACGCCATACCCGCACCCGCGAGCCCCGCGGCCGCCTGCAAGGCCAGGGTGGATTTGCCGATGCCGGGGTCGCCGCTGATCAGCACCGCCGAGCCGCGCACCAGACCCCCGCCGACCGCGCGGTCGAACTCGGCGATGCCGGTGGTCAGGCGCGGCGGCTCGGGATCGGTCCCCTGCATGGCGACGAGCTCGAGCCGGCGCCCCGCGCGGCGCCCCAGGCCCCGGGGCGCGGGCTCGCGCGGGATCTCCTCGAGGATGCTGTTCCACGCGCCGCAGGCCTCGCAGCGGCCGGCCCACTTGGTGGAGGTGGCGCCGCATTCCTGGCAGGCGTAGCGTCGGGCGGGGGCGGCCATTCAGGTCCCGTCCTTGCCACTGGCGCGGGACGGCGGCCGGGTCACGGCCCCAGCACCTCCATCTTGATCGGCCCCTCGGCGCGGCCGTGGATGAACTGGTCGACGCAGGGCTTGTTGCTGTCGTCGATCTCGGCCACCGGCGCGGCCATCGCCTAGGCGCCGCCCCCGACGTAGCGCCGCGCGTAGCGGTGGCCGAGGCTGGTGAGGATTTCGTAGCCGATGGTGCCGCTCCAGGCGGCCACCTCGTCGATCGGGCAGGCGCCGCCGATCAGGTCGACCGTGGCGCCGGTGCGGGCCTGGTCCGCGCTCAAGGCGGAAACGTCGAGAGTGATCAGATCCATCGAGACGCGCCCCACCACCGGTACCTTGGCGCCGCCGACGGCGGCGAACGCGCGGGTGCCGAGCGAACGCGCATAGCCATCGGCGTAGCCGACGGCGACAGTCGCGATCCGACCCGGCGCGCCGATCCGGTGCGCAGCACCGTAGCCAACGGTCTGACCCCTGTCAACATCGCGCGACTGGATAATTTTGCCTTGTAGACGAACCACTTCAGCCATCGGATTCGGCGCCTCGGGCGTTGGGTTGACGCCGTAGAGCGCAACCCCGGGGCGGGCCAGATCGAAGTGGTAGTCGGGGCCGAGGAAGATGCCCGACGAGTTGGCGAAGCTCGCCGGCGCTGGCGGCAGGCGCTTGCGCTGGGCGATGAACAGGGCGCGCTGAGCCGCGTTCATCGGGTTGTCGCGCTGTTCGGCGCAGGCCAGGTGGCTCATCACCAGGCCGAGCCGCAGGCCGCGCAAGCGCTCGGGCTCCGCCGCCAGGCGGTCGACCTCGTCGGGCGGCAGTCCCAGGCGGTTCATGCCGGTGTCGAGGTGGATCATGGCGTCGAGGTGGATCATGGCGTCGAGGTGGATCACGGCGTCGGGCTCGCCGCGCGCGCGCGCAAACGCGCCCCAGCGCTCGATCTGGCCGAGATCGTTGAGCACCGGCACCAGGTTGTGGGCGGCGAACTCGGCCTCGCATCCAGGCTGCAAGCCATTCAGCACGGCGACCTCGGCGTCGGGCAGGAGGCCGCGCAGCTCGACACCTTCGTCGAGGGTGGCGACGAAGAAAGTGCGGCTGCCCGCCCGCGCCAGCACCGGCGCAACCCGTGCCACGCCCAGGCCGTAGGCGTTGGCCTTGACGACGACGGCGCACCGGCCGCCGCGCACCCGTTTCCGCAATAGCCGGTAATTGCGCGCGATCGCGCCGAGGTCGATCGTCAGCACCACCCCGGCGCGGTCAGAAGGGGACATCCTCGGGGTCGTGGCGTCTGTCGAGGGTGGTGAACTTCGTGGTCATAGGGTCGAAGACCAGGTCGACTCGACCGATTGGTCCGCTGCGTTGCTTGGCCACGATGACTTCGGCCAAATGATTGATCTCATTCATTTTATTTTGCCAATCGATATGCTTGTCGGTGCCCTCCTTGGGCTCCTTGCGCCGTTCGTAATACTCCTCGCGATAGATGAACATGACCACGTCGGCGTCCTGCTCGATGGCGCCGGATTCGCGCAAATCGGAGAGCTGCGGCCGCTTGTCGTCGCGCTGCTCGACCGCGCGCGACAGCTGCGAGAGCGCCAGCACCGGCACGCCGAGCTCCTTGGCCAGCGCCTTCAGCCCTTGGGTGATCTCGGCGATCTCGAGCACGCGGTTGTCGTAACTCTTGCGTCCCGAGGGGCGCATCAGCTGCAGGTAGTCGACGATCACCAGCGACAGGTTGTGGGTGCGCTTCAGGCGGCGCGCCCGCGTCCTCAGCGCGGCGACCGACAACGACGGGGTGTCGTCGATGAAGAACGGAATGCGGCTCAGGGTCTGGCTCGCCGGCACGATATGTTGGAACTCTTCAGGCGATACCTGCCCGCGGCGAAGCTTCGCCGCCGAGACGCCGGTCGCCTCGGCGAGCAACCGGAAGGCGAGCTGCTCGGCCGACATCTCGAGCGAAAAGAAGCCCACCACCGCGCCGTCGACTACGTGCGCGTTGCCGTCGTCGTCGGTCTCGACGCGGTGGCTCTTGCTGGCATGGTAGGCGATGTTGGTGGCGAGCGCGGTCTTTCCCATCGAGGGCCGGCCGGCGAGGATGATCAGGTCGGCCGGGTTCAGGCCGCCGAGCAGCTCGTCGAGTTGGGCCAGGCCGGTGGCGACGCCGGTCATGTCGCCGTCACGCTTGTACGCGCTCTCCATCATCTTGATGGCGCTCTCGAGCGGCTCCTTGAGGGGCGCGAAGCCACCCTCGTACTGGCCTTCCTCGGCCAGCGTGTAGAGGTGCTGCTCGGCCTCCTCGACCTGCTCGCGCGCCGGCGTATCGACGCGGAAGTCGAAGGCGGTGTTGACGACGTCCTCGCCGAGATGGATCAGCTCGCGCCGCAGGTAGAGGTCGTGGACGGTGCGGCCGTAGTCCTCGGCGTTGATGATGGTCACCGCCGAACCCGCCAGCCGGGCGAGGTACTGCGCCCCGCCGATGTCGGCGAGCGCGTCGTCGGTTTCGAAGTAGTGCTTCAGGGTGACCGGGTCGGCCCTCTGGCCGCGTTCCACGATCTTGAGCGCGGCCTCGTAGATGCGGCCGTGCACCGGCTGGAAGAAGTGATCGGGAAAAAGAAACGCCGAGACCCGGTTGGCGACCTCGTTGTTGACGAGAATGGCGCCCAGCAGCGCCTGCTCGGCCTCGAGGTTGTGCGGAAGCGTGCGGTAGGTGACGCCGTCTTCACGCGCGCTGAGAACGCTCTCCACCACCCGAAACACCTCCGTCCCCGCCGTCGACGGTATGTACCACGATTGAAGCGCCGCGCGCACACCCAAAGACGCGGCGGGGCCTGTTTAAGGCGGGTGTGGAATCCGTCCACAGAGTGTTAATAGCGGGGATAGTTGACCGCCCCGGGTCACGCCGCGCGCGTGCGCACGGCCCTTGGCGGCGTCCGCACGCGCCCCGAAAATTCCAACGAAGTCCTCGGGTTCGTCAGCAATCGCGCGGCGCGTCCGGCCGCGCCGGGATCAGGCGTCGGGGGCGGGACCGGCCATGTCGTCCCCGGTGGCGCCGTCGCCCGTCTCGCCGGCGTTCTCCTCTCTCGCGCTCTCCTCCGCCTCGTCCGCGACGGTGTCGTCCGCGGGGGCCGCGCCGGCTTCGCCGGGGGCCACGCCGCGCCCCACGGCGGCCGCCTGGGCCTCGGCCTCCTCGGCCGAGCGCGCGACGTTGACGTTGACGCCGACGGTCACCTCGGGATGGAGCGCGACGCGCACCGAATGGATGCCCAGGGTCTTGATCGGCCGGTCGAGCTGAACCTGGGCGCGGCGAATCCGGGCGCCGCCCTCGGCGATCGCGTCGACGATGTCGCGCGCCGTCACCGAGCCGTAAAGCTGGGCGCTATCGCTCGCCTGGCGCAGCAGCACGCAGGTCAGGCCGTCGAGTTTTTCGGCGGCCGCCTCGGCCTCGGTGCGGCGCTCGAGGTTGGTCGC
>JADFMW010000154.1 GCA_022563655.1 Pseudomonadota bacterium | reverse complement strand
CTTGACGCGGAGCTCGCCGAGGCCGTGCATGACCGTCTCGCCGGTGGCGCACGCCGCGGCAACGGCGAGGATAGGGTACTCGTCGATCATCGTCGCCGCGCGGTCAGCCGGCACCTCGACGCCGGTAAGCGGGCCGGCGCGCACGACCAGGTCGGCCACCGGCTCGCCGCCATCGTCACGCGCCTCGACCAGCTCGAGGTCCGCGCCCATCTCCTTGAGCGTCGTGATCAGCCCGGTACGCAGCGGGTTCACCCCGACGCCGCGCAGGGTTATCGCCGATCCCGGCACGACGAGCGCCGCCACCACCAGGAACGCCGCCGAGGACACGTCGCCGGGCACGGCGACGGTGGCGCCGGCGAGTTCGGGCTGGCCCACCACGGTGACGGCGCGGGCACCGTCGTCGAGCGTCTCGACGCGCACCTCGGCGCCCATGTGGCGCAGCAGGCGCTCGGTGTGGTCGCGGGTCGGCCGGGGCTCGACCACGGTCGTCTCTCCCGGCGCATTGAGGCCGGCGATCAGCAGCGCCGACTTGACCTGCGCCGACGCCACCGGCGAGCGGTAGCTGATCGGCACCGGGTGCGCGCTGCCGATCACCGTGAGCGGCAGCCGGCAGCCGTCGCGGGCGACGATGCGCGCGCCCATCCGCTCGAGAGGCCGCGCGACACGCGCCATGGGCCGCGCGCACAAGCTGGCGTCGCCGGTGAACTGGGTGGCGAACGGGTGCGTCGCGACCACGCCCATCAACAGGCGCGCGCCGGTTCCCGCGTTGCCCATGTCGAGGGTGGCGGCGGGCTCGGCGAGGCCGCCGACGCCGACGCCGTGGACGCGCCAGGCACCGCCGTCGCCGCGCTCGACCTCGGCCCCGAGGGCGCGCACGGCCCGCGCCGTGCGCAGCACGTCGTCGCCCTCGAGCAGGCCGCCGATGGCGCTCTCGCCGACGGCAAGCGCGGCCAGGATCAGCGCCCGGTGCGAGATCGATTTGTCGCCCGGAACCGCGGCGTCTCCGCGGAGCGGTCCGGCGCGGCGGGACGTTGCCGGCGTGAGCGTCTGCACGGGCTGGTCTCGACGAGCTCGATCAAAGGGTTGGGTGGCGCCGCGGCACAGCGCCCGGATATCTGTAGCACATGTTGCGACCGGGCGAATAGGCCCCACTTTTGACGTTACCTGGCGGGTTGGTGAACTTTGCTTTTGACAGCGACGGCCGATCGTGGCAATTGGATTTTACATCCGAGGACCTGCGCGACGCAAAGAGGGCCTTGAATGGTGGCTAAACCGGAGTGGGGCACGAAGTGGCTTTGCCCGAGCTGCGGCGTGAAGTTTTACGACTTGCGGCGCAACCCGGTCACCTGCCCCAAGTGCGACTCTGCGTACCCGACCGCGCCGGCCTCGAAGTCGCGGCGCGGCGCCGTGGTCAAGGCCGAGCCGCCGGCCGCTGGGGTCGAGGACGACAAAGCCGACGCGGTGGTCGCCGCCGCCGGCGTCCCGGACGCCGAGGACAAGGACGACGAAGGCCGCACCGGCAGCGATGACAAAAAAGCGGATAAAGGCGCCGGCCTCATCGAGGACGCCTCCGAGCTGGGCGAGGACGAGGACGACATGGCCGAGGTCATCAACGGCATCGGCGACGACGAGCGCTGATCGGGGCGACGTTTTTCCTTGCCTCGCGCGAGCCGCGTTCTTACCTTTGCGGCGCCGGCGGCGGGCTCTCGCGCGCCGCCCACGGCGGGGCCGTAGCTCAGTTGGGAGAGCGCTTGAATGGCATTCAAGAGGTCAGGGGTTCGATTCCCCTCGGCTCCACCAATTAAATCAGGGGGTTGCGTTAGTGTTGGCGCAACCCCCTTTCCGTGAAGTCACCAATAAGTCACCACGCGAACGCATTTCGGCAGCCTTAATGCACCGCCGCCCTGGCTCCCAGCCGCGTGTCCAGCAACTCTTTCACCGCCTTCAGGACGCTCAGCCACACCACCCCGGCAGTAGAAGAAGCTGCGACCCTACGGGTTCGCCCTGGCGTGCTTGGCGAGGATCACCTTGGCGCGGGCCTCCATCTCTTTTGCCTCGGTGCCGCGTCCAGCCCTACGTAACAAGTCGGCGTAGTTCTCCAGGCCGGCGGCCACGTTTGGATGCTCTGCTCCCAGGGCCTTCTCCAGGATCGCCAGGGCGCGCTTGTAAAGCGGCTCGGCCTCGCCGTACTTGCCCTGGGCGTGGTATAGCAGCGCCAGGTTGTTGAGGCTCGTGGCCACCCGGGGGTGCTCCGGCCCCAGCGCCTTCTCGCGGATTGCCAGGGAGCGCTGGTAGAGCGGCTCGGCCTCGGCGTAGCGGCCCTGGGCCTTGAAAAGCACCGCCAGGTTGTTGAGGCCCGTGGCCACCTGGGGGTGCTCCCGCCCGAGCGCCTTCTCGAAGATTGCCAGTGCCCGCTTGTAGAGCGGCTCGGCCTCGGCGTAGCGGGCCTGGGCCTCGAAAAGCCCCGCCAGGTTGTTGAGGCCCGTGGCCACGCTGGGGTGCTCCGGCCCCAGCGCCTTCTCCTTGATCGCCAGCGAGCGCTGGTAGAGCGGCTCGGCCTCGGCGTAGCGGCCCTGGGCCTTGAAGAGCCCCGCCAGGTTGTTGAGGCCCGTGGCCACGCTGGGGTGCTCCGGCCCAAGCGCCTTCTCCCAGATTGCCAGGGAGCGCTGGTAGAGCGGCTCGCTCTCTGTGTACCTACTTTGGGCGTCGTAGAGCACTGCCAAGTTGTTGAGGCTCGTGGCGAGGCGTACGTCATCAGGCCCAAACGCTTCCGCCTGCTTCAGCGCGGCCTCAAATTGCTTCTCGGCTTCAGCGTAGTCGGCCTGCTGGTATGCCTGTTGACCGGCGGTGATGTAGCTTTGCCACTGCCCGCCCTGAGCAGGGGCGTGGGCTGGCCACAGGGCCAGGCACACCAAGCCCACGAGTAGCCAATTTGCCTTGTGAATAGTCACTGGTCGCACACCTGCTGCAACCGCATCGCGTGTGCAACTTAACCCAGCCATAACTACCGCCTCGTCATCAATTGGCTGGAAATTCGCTTCATTGTCCTAAGATTTCTTTGCATTTCTTTTCCGTCAACTCTCGCCTTTCTGCCTCCTTTGCGTAATCCGGGTTCCTGTAGGGGAGCGCCACGCATATGTCCCTATCGGACTTGTCGCGTAGCGTGGACGTCTTGGCGCGCGGCGCCGAAATGGGTTTTGGCAGAGTATCGCGACCCTTGGCGTGCTTCGCCCGGATCTCCTTGGCGCGGGCCTCCATCTTCGCCGCCTCCGCGCTGCGTCCGGTCTCCCGTAGCAGGCCGGCATAGTTCTCCAGGCTTATGGCCTCGTATAAAAGGTGGTCTCCCAGGCTCTTCTTCCAGATCGCCAGCGCTCGTAGGTATAAGAGATCGGCCTCGGCGTAACGGCCTTGGGCCCGATAGACCAGCGCCAGGTTGTTGAGGCTATTAGCCGTGCGGGGATTGTCGGGCACAAACTCTTTTTCCCGGATCGCCAGGGCGCGTTTGTGGAGCGACTCGGCCTCGGCGTAGCGGCCCTGGACCCGGTGGAGTTCTCCCAGGTCATTGAGGATCAGAGCCACGAGGAGATCGTCGGGCTCCAGGGCTTTCTCTTCGATCGCCAATGCTCGTTCGTATAAAGGCTTGGCCTCGGCGTACCGGCCCTGGTCGAAGTAGAGTCCCGCCAAGTCGTTGAGGTTCTCGGCCACGCTGAGATGATCGGGCCCGCTGAGGTGGTCGGGCCCGTAGGCCTTCTCCCAGATCGCCAGCGCCCGCTTGAAGAGCGGCTCGGCCTCGGCGTCGCAGCCTTGGGCCCGGTAGTGTCCAGCCAGGCGGTTGAGGCCGACGGCAGTGATTGGATGGTCGGAGCCAAACGCCTGTTCTACTTTCTCCACCAGGAACTTGCCAAGTTCCACGAGCTCTGAAGACCGGGCAGGGCAACCGCCGGGTACAAAGCCAGCCGAAGCAGCCCCGCGTGCAGGCATTTCGTCCTGCTTGCTTTCAATCCACCCCTGCACCGGCTTCTCAGCTTCGGCTATCTGCGCGGGGGTGATCTTCGCAGCAAGAGTATCGCGGAACTTAACCGCGTAATCGCCGCGCTTTTCCACAGCCAGGCTTTCGTCAACGCCTGCCCAAGCCGGTGCCGCCAGCGACACGAGCAACACTAGAGCGAGTGCGATGCGCTTCATGGTGCGCGCCTCCCCGTAGTTGGGTCAGCGTACCTCAATGCGCGGAATGATACGAGCGAGAACGAAAAGCTCCGCCGGAGCGGAGCCAAGGTCAGGATGGCAGGAAGGACAATTGGCTCAATGCACAGCCGCGCCGTCCACCGGCCGCCGCGAGCTGCCGGGCATCCGGCGCGCGGTCTGCCGCCTTGCCCGCGTTTGCCGCATCGCGCAAGATGGCGCATGCGAGGCGAGGGACAGAGACATGAACCGGTACGATCCCGCCGGCCCCATCGCGCCCGTCGCCGCTGCCGAGGTGGCGGGCGGCGGCCGGGCGACGTGCTAGCGGGCGCGCGAACGTGATGCGCGGCGGTATGTCCCTGACCGGCGTCGAGCTCGGCCGCGAGGACCTCGGCGACCTGGCGCAGGCCCTCGCCGCCGATGGCATGCCGGCGGATGACCTGGCGGGTCCCGACAAGCGCTTCTTCGCCTTCGACGACCGCGAGCGCGGGCGCATCGGCTTCGGCGGCTTCGAGGTCCACGGCGGCGACGGCCTGCTGCGCTCGGTGGTCACGGTGCAGGGGATGCGCGGCCGCGGCTACGGCCGGGCCATGGTCGCGTGGCTGGTGCGCGAGGCGGCGAGCCGCGGGGTGCGCCGGCTTTATCTGCTGACCACGGACGCGGCGGGATTCTTCGGGCGCTACGGGTTCACCGCCGCCGACCGCCACGCAGTCCCGCCCGCCATCGCCCGAACCGAACAGTTCACCACCCTGTGCCCGGCGAGCGCCGTATGCATGGTCCGCGAGCTGTCGTGACCCGGCGCGGCCCGACCTTCTGAGTACGGCGTCAGATCGCGCCCTCGGCGCGGGCGTCCTCGATTTCCTTGTCGCCGAAGCCGACCAGCTCCTTGAGGATCTCCTCGGTGTGCTCGCCGAGCGCCGGCGAGGTCTTGACCTCGACGGGCGAATCGGAGAGCTGCAGCGGGCAGCCGACGGTCTTGAAGGCGCCGCGCTCGGGATGCTCGACCTCGACCACGATGCCCCGCGCGGCGAGCGATTCGTCCTCGATCAGCTCCTTCATGTCGAGCACCGGGCCGCAGGGCACGTTGACCTCGTTGAGCATTCTCATGACTTCGTACTTGGTGTGCTGACGCGTCCACTCCCTGACGATCGCGAAACATTCCTCGAGGTGCGGCAGGCGGGCCTCGGCCGTCGCATAATCCGGATGGTCAATGAGATCGGTGCGCCCGACGACCTTCATCAACGGCGCCCAGCCCTGGGGCTGGATGATCGTATAGACGTAGTCGTTGGGGCCGCCGCCCTTGCATTCGAGCACCGAACCGGGCTGGCCGCCGCCGGAGGCGTTGGCCGAGCGCGGCACGGCCTCGCCGAAGGTTTTGTTGGGGTACTCGATCAAGGGTCCGTGCGCCAGGCGCTGCTGGTCGCGCATCTTGACGCGGCACAGGTTCAGCACCGCGTCCTGCATCGCGACCTCGACGCGCTGACCGCGCCCGGTCTTCTCGCGCTGCAGAAGTGCCGCCAGGATGGCGGCGACCAAGTGAATTCCGGTTCCCGAATCGCCGATCTGGGCGCCGGTGCTGGTCGGCGGGCCGTCCTCCCAGCCGGTCGTGCTCATCGACCCGCCCATGGCCTGGGCGATCGTCTCGTACGCCTTGCAACCGACGAACGGGCCCGGTCCGAACCCCTTGCCCGAGGCGTATACGATCCGCGGGTTGATGTCGCGAATCGCCTGCCACGAGAAGCCCTGGCGGTCGAGGGCGCCGGGGGCGAAGTTCTCGACCAGCACGTCGCAGACCTCGATCAGCCGGCGGAAAATCTTCTTTCCGCCGGCGGTCTTGGTGTTGATCGTTATGCTCCGCTTGTTGCAGTTGAGCATGGTGAAATACAGGCTGTCGGCGCCAGGCACGTCGCGGAGTTGTTGGCGCGTGATGTCGCCCCGGCCCGGCAGCTCGACCTTGATGACGTCGGCGCCGAGCCACGCCAGAATCTGCGTGCACGACGGCCCCAATTGGACATGCGTCATGTCGAGAATGCGAATTCCATCGAGCGCTTTTTTTTGCGTCGTCATGTTTTCGTCGCTACTTGTACATCGTCTGGTTGCGCGTTCCCGGTGCCCAGACGTCGACATCGACCCAGACGTTTATC
>JADFMW010000153.1 GCA_022563655.1 Pseudomonadota bacterium | reverse complement strand
CGCGGACTCGCGCAAGCAAGCGCTAGCCCGCATTTCTCACCAGGATGCGGTCGTCACGGGGCAGAGACGCCGACAGGCCAGGAAACGTGCGCAGCGCGATGCGGCACATCGGGCAAGCGCGTTGACGCAGCCTGTCGCCGTCTCTGCCCCGCCCGCAGGGTCGCGCCGGGCGGGCCGCCCGCGGCGTCGAGAGCCTCAACCGTCGCGGCGGCTACGCTTTTCGGCTCTCTCCTGGCGGATCGATCCCGCCCGGCGCGATGACGGCCGCTTCCTGGTGAGAAATGCGGGCTAGAACGACACCACGACGCAATACTCGTTGCGTTGCTGAAAGTTAGAACACAGAATTTCCGCCCGTCGCTTGCGCAACCCTTTTCCATAAAGGTGATATTGAACCGTGCCATCGTCCGAGGTGACGTATTCGATTCGTGGTTTGGTATCGGACATGAATTTCCAGTACTTGCCCCAAATTTCCGACCAGCCGCGTTGGGCCATGTCGAGAGTCTCGTATGACCCCAAATGGACGCCATAGGTGGTCTGTACGACCGGTGCGATACCGGCCGCCGCCACGGGGCTGGCAGCCGACGCGGGGCTGGGAGCCGCCGCGCGACCGGGAGCCGCCGCGGGCGCTCCGGCGGCCGATGGCGACTCCAGATCCGGGCTCAGCGTAATGTTCAGTACTCGGGGACTTAGATCCCACATCGCTCCGCTAGTGGGATCGACAACAAACCAGCCGACCCCGAAAGTTCCGATGTTGCCGAGCAAATACCATGTGCTCGGGAGGCTTTCGATGAAGCCGTACTCGGTAGCGTAGCCCGGTTTGGAGACCTCGACGGAGTAATCGTGGCCCTCCCAGAATCCCCCCTCTGCTTTCGGCAGGGTTATCGATGCCGGCGTGGTGCCCCGATAGACAACGGTTGCGTTCTCGTTCGCGACGACGATATTCGCCTGGCTCGGAGTGCTTCTAATCTCGACGGTTTGATTGGGTTCACCAACCATCGAAGCACACCCACTCAGCAAAACGGTCGCGGCGAGGGTGAGCAGTTTTCTCATGGCGGTCCCCATAATACCCGGGATCCCGAGGTCTGATAGAGAGCTTCGCCGCACGGTCACGGTCATTCCGGGACCAAGCTTGGCGGACTTACTCCCTCTTCGTCCAGGCTACCACGACCGAGGCCCGCGAGAAAGCCCTCACCCCCCAGGCCAGCGCGGCCCGAACGGCGTTTCGCTGGGGCGCGCCGCGGGCCGCTCAGGCGGCGCCATCGTTATCGTCATCGTTCGGCGCGCGCCCGGCGGGCTCGTGGCCCGGGACCACATAGCCGCCGTCGAACCAGCGCACGAGGTCCACGTCGGCGCAGTGGAGCGAGCAGAACGGCGCGAAGCGAGTGACCGCCACGCGGCCGCAGACCGGGCATCGCGCTTTCCTCCGCCTCGCCCCCTTGCGCCGCAGCGCGTTGGCAGCCTTTGCGCTCATCCGACGATGATGTCGTGGGCCTCGCGCTCGCAATCCGCCTCGGCCCGCACCTCGATCGCGCGGCCGAGGCTCTCGGCGAGCGCCGCGAGCGCCCCCGTCTCCGGCGCCGCAAGCACGGCCGCCACCTCGGGCGCGGCGACCACGGTGAGCGGTCCCGGCGGCGCCGAGCGCGCCTCGCGCGCCATCGCGCGGGCGATCGCCAGCGCCACGGTGGTCGCGCTCTTGCGCCTGCCGGGGCCCGGCCACGGGTCACCCAGCACCTCGGCGAGCGGAGGCCGCGTGCGCCGGCGCGTCATTTCGACCAGGCCGAGCCGCGAGAAGCCCCGCGGCAGGCCGGCCTCCCGGTCGTCGGCGAGGGCCTCGCGCAAGGCGTCGAGCACGCGCCGGCCGTGGTCCTTTCGCCTCATGTGGGCGAAGTCGATCACGATCAGCCCGCCGATGGCGCGCAGGCGCAGCTGGCGGCCGATCTCGGCGGCCGCTTCCAGGTTGGTGCGCAGGCGCGTGGCGCTGCCGTCGCTTCCGGCGCACCCCCGGGTGTCGACGTCGATCGCGCAGACCGCCTCGGTGTGCTCGATCACCACCTCGCCGCCCGAGGGCAAGGGGCCGCGAGGCTCGAGCGCCGCATCGAGCGCCGCCTCGACGCCGAAGCGCTCGAAGATCGCCTCGTCCTCGCGGTAGCGCTCGACCATGGGCTCCAATTCGGGTACGTGGCGGGCGCAGAATCGCCGCGCCTCGGCAAGCGCCGTGGGCGAATCGATGACCACGCGGCCAAGCCCCGCGTCGGCGTAATCGCGCAGCACGCGCGTCACCGGCTCGAGCTCGCGGTGCACGCAGGCCGGGGCCGAGGCGGCCCGCCGGCGCTCCCGGATTCCGGCCCACTGGTCGCGCAGCCTCTCGGCCTCGCGGGCCAGGTCCGCCGCACTGGCGCCGGCCGCCGCGGTGCGCACCACGAAGCCGTCGTCGCCGGCGGCGAGGTCGCCCACGATCGCCGCCAGGCGCGCCCGCTCGTCCCGCCCGCCGATACGCCGCGAGAGAGTGATCCGGCGCCCGTCGGGCGCATAGGCCAGGCGGCGGCCCGGCAGCGTCGGCCGCAGCCTAAGCCGCGCGCCCTTGTCGCCGACCGGGTCGCATATGGCCTGCACGAGTACGGCCTCGCCTTCGTGGACGAACGAGCCGATGGGGCCGACCGCGCCGTCGCGCTCGCGCCGTGCGTCGGCGGCGTCGAGGAAGCCGGCGCGCTCGAGCCCGATGTCGACGAACGCCGCCCGCACCGCCGGCGCCACGCGCGTCACGCGGCCGAGGTAGACGTTGCCGACGACGCTCTCGCGGCCGGTCCGGTGGTGGAACACCTCGAGCGTGCGCTCGCCCGCGAGCAGCGCGACGCGCGTCTCGCCCGGGGCAACGTTGACGGCGACGGTGTCGATCACGGCGCGCCCGCGCGCACGCCGGCCGCGGCGAGCAGCGCCGCCGTCTCGTACAGCGGCAGGCCGACGACGTTGCAGTACGAGCCGTTGATCCAGCGCACGAGCGCCGCGGCGCGGCCCTGGATGGCGTAGCCGCCGGCCTTGCCCCGCCACTCGCCGCTGGCGAGGTAGGCTTCGATCTCGCGCGCCTCGAGGCGCTTGAACCTGACCAGCGTGGTGACGAGACGAAAGCGCGCCCGCCCGCCCGCGTCGACCACGCACACGCAGCCGGACACCGTGTGGCGGCGGCCGGAAAGGATCTCGAGGCAACGACGCGCGGCGGCGGCGTCTTGCGCCTTGGGCAGCACCCGGCGGCCACAGGAGACGACGGTGTCGGCGCCGAGCACGACCGCGCCCTCGTTGCGCGCGGCGACCAGACGCGCCTTGGCGCACGCCAGCCGACGGGCAAGCTGACGCGGCGTCTCGCGGGGCAAGGGGGTTTCGTCGGACTCGGCCGGATCGACGAGATCGGGCCCCAGCCCGAGCTGGCGCAACAGCTCGAGCCGGCGCGGCGACGCCGAGGCCAGCACGAAGCGCGGCGCACCCGAGGCTGACGACATCGCGCGGGGGGCTGCCGACATCGCGCGGCAAGCTTACTTGTAACGGAAGGTGATCCGGCCCTTGGTCAGATCGTACGGCGTCATTTCGACGGTCACGCGATCGCCGGCCAGCACGCGGATCCGGTTCTTGCGCATCTTTCCCGAGGTGTGAGCGAGGACTTCGTGATCGTTGTCGAGCTTGACGCGAAACATCGCGTTGGGCAGCAGCTCGGTCACGACGCCCGGGAATTCGAGTAGCTCTTCCTTCGCCATGTCTCCCTTGCCTAGCGTTACGGTGCCCGGAACATGGGTGGAATGCCGCGTCGCGTCAAGCGTTTTGGCCACCGCCAAGCGTGCGCGAGGGGGGTTAAGGCACGGGCGACGGGGCCGACGGAAAACGGTCCTTGATGCGCTCCATCAGGCCGTCGCGCACCTCGCGGAAGGCGGCGATACGGGTCTCGCGGTTGCCGACGACGACGGTCGCGTCGAAGGTGGGCCAGTACACCACCTCGCACGCCATGGTCCGGGTCAACTCGACCGCATGGTGCTGCGCCTGCGGCGACAGGGAGATCACGACATCGTACGAGGTGTCCTCGAGGTCGACGATGGTCTTCGGACGGTGACGGCTGAGGTCGATGCCGATCTCATCCATCACCGCGACCGCGAAGGGGTTTATCCGGTCGCCGCGGACCCCCGCCGAGTCGGCGTAGACCAGGTGGCCGTACAGGAACTTCATGATTGCCTCGGCCATCGGCGAGCGCACGGCGTTCGTGGTGCAGGCGAACAGCACCGAGCCGGGAAGATCGGCCATCGCCGCCCTAGCCCGGACTTCTCACCATGGGCAGGCGCGTCATCGCGCCCGCCGGAGTCCGAGCCGCCAGGAGAAGGCCGCGGAGCGTAGCCTTGGCTACGGTCAAGGCCTTCGACGCCGCGGGCGGCCCGGCGGGCGCGACCCGAAGGGCGGCGGATATCGCACGAGAAGCCGCGCCAAAGCGCTTGCCCGATGCGACGGCATCGCGCCGCACGCTTTTCCTAGCCTGTCGTGCGATATCCGCCGTGCCGCACCCGTCCATGGCGAGAAATCCGGGCTAGCCGCGGACGTGGAGAAGGGAGAGCAGGGTGAACAGCCGCCGGCCGGTGTCGAAGTCGATATCCACCTTCTCCGCCAGGTGCTTGCGCAACAGCTCGGCGCCCTCGTCATGGAGGCTGCGCCGGCCCGCGTCGATGGCCTCGATGCGCGACCGGCTGGCCCGCCTGATCGCCTCGTAATAGCTCTCGCAGACGATGAAGTAGTCCCGGATCAGTCCGCGAAACGGGCTCATCGGCAGCAGCACCGTCTCCAGCGGCCGCTCGCGCGAGTCGTTGACATGGAGGACGAGGCGGTTTTCCGCGATGGCGACGCGCAGGTGATAAGGGCCGGCGCCCCGCCCCGCCAGGGCGAAGTGGTTCTTCTCCAGCAGGTCGAAGATGGCGAGGTGCCGTTCCTGCTCGACCTCGGGGCTGCGGCGCCCGACGGTCCGCGGATCCAGCGTGAGTTTGACGATGCGCTGGCGCTTGCTGGGCGGCCGCTCGCCCATGCCGGCCTACCGGGCGCGCCCTCGGTCCAGGCGGATCTGCACCGACAGGGCGTGCGCGCCGAGACCCTCGGCGGTGGCCAGCGTCACCGCCGCCGGGCCGATCTTCGCCAGCGCCTCGGCGGAGCAGCGAACGAGCGACGTCCGCTTGAGAAAGTCGAGCACCGAAAGACCGGACGAGAAGCGCGCGCTGCGCGCGGTGGGCAGCACGTGGTTCGGCCCGGCGACGTAATCGCCGATCGCCTCCGGCGTGTGGCGGCCAAGAAAGATGGCGCCGGCGTGGCGCACCCGGTCGGCGAGCGCGTCAGGATCGGCAACCGCGAGCTCGAGGTGCTCGGGCGCCAGGCGGTCGATCAGCGCCGCGGCGTCATCGAGGCGGGCGACGCGGATGATCGCGCCGTTGGCGCGCCAGCTCGCGCCCGCGATCGCCGCCCGCTCGAGCCCGGCAAGGTGGCGCTCGACCGCCGCGGCGACGGCGTCGCCAAAGGCGCCGTCGTCGGTGATCAGGATGGCCTGGCTGCCCTTGCGCAGCGCCTCGCGGATCAAGGGGTTCACGTCTAGAATATTGGGTTGCCCCTTTGGGGCTTCGTACTTGATGGCCTTGCCGTCTCTGGTCATCCTGGGATCGTCGGGACGGAGGTAATACCCACCGGGCTCACCGTCAACCCGCCACAGGGGGATGAGTAGCCCTGGCCGGGTTTGAGCGCCCGTGAAGCCCAACTCTCGGGCCTCGGCTCGACCGATAGAGCGGTAGCCGCGGGCTCTAGCTACTTCTTCAGAGATCGCCGATGCCTTTAGCAACTGGCGGTGCTGGGGTAGCAGGTCCAGCAGGACGGTCATGGCAACTGCCCCAGTTCAGGGGTCGGGTCGGGAAGTCCCGGCCCGACCCCTTCGGAGCGGGGACGCCCGGCTCCCCTGGCGCTTGCCTCCGGATCGCCCCTGTTTCTCCCAAACAAATCGCCAAACAGGACGCGGCGGACCTCAGCGGTGGCAAAGGTGTACCGACGCCTCGTGAGGCGAATTGGTCGAACAGGGAAGTTTCCTTCGACCACGGCCCGATAGCCACTATTCTCGGCTAGGCCGAATAGCGAGAAGACGGCTTTTGGCGACATCGTGGGCGTGTCAGGGATACCGGCAAGTTGCGGGGCTGTCTGCGTAGCAGTATCCTTGGGCTGAAGTTGCATAGTGACTCCTCTGTGTGCGGCTTGGGCTCCCGAGTGCTTAGCGGGCGACGGGAGCCTTATCTATCGCCCTTCGTGGCTGATGCCGAGGGCCTCGAGAATGCGGGCTCGCCGGTAGGCAGGTAGGGGCCTTCCCCGTTCCAAGAGTGATACGTCAGATGCG